>NZ_JBALPC010000042.1:0-3565 GCF_036965225.1 Bacillus sp. JJ1474
CAGTCTATATTTTTATACTTTATAGTAAAAGAGGAAAATCTCCCCATAATTTACCTATCATATTATGATGGTGACTTTGTCATTCTATAAAAAAGGCGGTGGCAAATGAGTAGCAAATCACCAAAAACAATAATTTTAAACCAATATACAGTTCATTTGATAGAATTACCTTTTTATGATACATCTTCTTAATAAGTGCAATTCTCAAAAATAATTCATTCCCTTCCAAATTTCGGACAAACGGACAGTTCTTTCTTGTAAAATAGATATATAGACTTATACAAATAATGAGGATGCCTAAATAAATAAATTACACTATTTATTAGAAACAAGTAGAGAACAGTTAAGACCGATAAAGAAAGAAAAAGAGGTGGTTTTTTCCCAGGTAGAAAAAAATGGAGAAATCAGTTGTTGGAAAAGGATAAATGCTGCCTTGTATGTGTATCAACAAAAAAGTTAGAAGGGCATCATCTATTCTCTACCAAGAATTTAGAGTTAAAGGCAGATCACGATAATGGAGTAATTCTTTGTAGGGAATGTCATCGAGGGAAGGAAGGATTTCATACAAAATACGGTAAAAATCATCAATTTACACCAAGTGATTTTATAGAATTTATGGAGAAAAGTAAACATGCTATCAAAGATGAAGAAATTTGAAATTATAAAACAAAGAGTTATCTTGTTAGAATCTAAGACGGCTAAGTTAGATAATGAATTGTCAAATAAAGTATGACAACTAAAGAGGAGATATCGAGAAATCTTCCCTATAAAGAAGCGGAAAATGAAATAGATTGAAACTAAAGATGACCTGTTATGCGAGGCAGAAAGAATGTTATTGAAATGTGCATTAAATTGCTTGCTGAGAGAACCGATATTGATAAGTTCTGAGTGTACTATCGGTAGACGACTCTGATCTCCAAAAACTCTAACAATTTCAGAAACTGGATTAAATGCTTTTTTCAAATCCTGTATCATCTACCAAAATAGCAATTTCATCACTAAAATCATCATATCCACCTGTCTGTAAAACTTTGCTTAACTCTTGATCGAGTATATCCGTTGTTTCATTATGTAATTGTAGGACTTCCTCTTGGATTTTCATTACAAATAAACCTGTAGCTTTGGGCACCTCATTATTATTTCAATAGAATTTCTTAATTTTAAACTTAATGGCAACATTTCACTCAAAAAATTATCAAGATAGAGTATAGCATATAAATATGCAAGAACTTGTGTTCTTTTTTCACATCAGTTCTTAACGTAGGAGATGAAAAAATGATTTTTACAAAAGGCGAATTATTTAACGGCCCAGGGGGTCTCAGTTTAGCTGCTAAGAACACGGTCGTTATCCATCCAGAAACACATGAAGAATTTCGTATTGAACATACCTGGTCAAATGACTTCGATCAAAACGCTTGTCGGACATATGCATTAAATATCTGTGGCGATGAAAATGATCCAAGTGTAATTTGTGGTCCAGTAGAAAAATTACAAATCAGCGAGTTACCTGAAATCCAGTGTTTTGCATTCGGTTTCCCCTGCAATGATTATAGCCTAGTAGGTGAAAAAAAAGGATTAGGTGGCTCATTTGGTCATCTTTATAGTTACGGTGTAAAAGTTTTAAACACACACAAACCAAAATTCTTTGTAGCTGAAAATGTTGGAGGCCTACAAAGTGCAAACGAAGGCCGTGCTTTTATTAAGATTTTAAAAGAATTAGAAGCACCTGGGGAAGTTGAATACGTGGTAACACCCCACTTATATAAATTTGAAGAATACGGCGTTCCACAGGCCCGCCACCGTATCATTATCGTAGGAATTCGTAAAAATCTTGCTGATGATGGCATTGAATTTAAAGTGCCTTCACCAACAACACCAAACTCAGCTGATTACAAAACATGTAAAGAAGCGATCGAAAATCCACCAATTCCTGCAGATGCGCCAAACCATGAAATGCCTCGCCATACAGCGAAGGTTCAAGAGATGTTAAGCTACATTCCACCTGGTGAAAACGCTTGGTACATTGGCATACCTGAAGAATTACAGTTAAATGTTAAAGGGGCACGTTTAAGTTCAATATATAAACGCCTCGATCCAACACGTCCAGCTTATACCGTAACAGGTAGTGGTGGCGGTGGTACGCATATGTATCATTGGGACAAAACACGTGCTTTAACAAACCGTGAACGTGCACGCTTGCAGACATTCCCGGATGATTTCGTCTTTACAGGAAGTAAAGAAGCTGCACGTAAGCAAATTGGAATGGCCGTCCCACCAGCTGGTGCTCAAATTATTTTTGAAGCGATTTTAAAATCATTTGCGAAAATTCCTTATGATTTCGTCGAACCAATAAAAAAGTTCCAACTAGAATTCCTTCAAAAAGAAAAAGCTAAAAAAGTAGCAAAGAATGAGATCAATGCTGAAGAACAACAATTATCTTTCAATAATATCTAATTTATAAAGGAGGCATGAGAATGTTAAATGAACGTGTTCACCAAGGTATTTTGCACAAGTTCGATGCATTAAATGGCCAAACTTTAGTTGGAAAGCTTCCTATCAAGGGCGTTAATAAAGTACAACGTGTGCCAGCAGATCAATTTGTAGAAGAAGATCACATTTTACACGATTTAATCCGTGGTTTCTACAAACCAGCTGGTATGCCGTTTTTGATCTCTTATCAAGCTACAGAATCTGACGAAAATTATGGTCAGCAGATTATTTGGAAAGACAAATCAATCTATGAATTCGAAACGATTGAAATGAGACCACCAAGTAGTCCTAAGGATAGCCGAAAAAAAAGTGATATTGCAGCAGCGCGCTACAACTTAGAAAAACAGATTCCTATTGGCATACTGTACAAAGTTGAAAAAGGCGTCAACGTAATACTTGGCTTAGGTATGATCGTAGAAGAAAATAGCAACGGTATTTTCATCGTAAAACCATATTCTTTAACTAATAATCCTTCTACTAGATCTAATGAAATACCCAATGCTCTAAACAACATATTAGAAGATGCTGAGATAGATAAAGATTTGGTTACTGAAGTTATAAAAGAAATGAAACAACGGAAGGGACAAGAGAAATTCCGTAAACTACTTTTGAACAAATATTACTACTGTGCATTATGCGGTGTAGAGTCAACTCATACACGAGCAAGTCATATTAAACCTTGGGCAGCATGTACCAACCAGGAGCGATTAGATCTACACAATGGTCTTCTGCTATGTCCAAATCATGACTACTTATTCGATAAAGGCTTCATCAGCTTTACAGATCAAGGCATCCTTTTGGTCTCAACAAAGCTTTCTAAAATTCAGATGAATTTTTTTAATGTCCATGCACAAATAAAATTAAGTGTAACCGAACAAATGAAAAACTATTTAAAATACCATAGAGAAAATATTTTTATAAGTTAAATACTTTTTTGTATATTATGTATTTTGAAGGTAGAATTGAATTTGAAGGTGGGGTTTTAATGTATATTACTAAAGGATATGAAAAACACATCATTTCAGATGTATATAACGAGGGATATAGATATTTAAAAATCTTATCTGGACAAGCT
>NZ_JBALPC010000043.1:0-1787 GCF_036965225.1 Bacillus sp. JJ1474
ATTCTATTTTTCTGAACATGAAATATATTTTTAATTTTTCTTTTTCACTAGGTAATCATATGTGTAAAAATGGAATAATTTACTAATTAATATTTTAGAACACTAGTTTTCACCTGTTTTTTCCCGTTTACACATTATTAACCCTCTATTAAAAGTGATTCAACACTCAAGATCTATATTAGGTTTGTAAACCACTTTAGGAGGGAATTTAAATGAAAAAGAAATCTATTAAAAAGAAACTGATCCCGTTTGCTGTAGTATCATCAATCGCAATTGGAAGTCTTGTTGGAAGTTTTTCGACTCCATCTGCTGATGCGAAGTCTAATAATGTTCAAAACAATGGGATAGCCAAAAATGTTATTTTCATGGTTCCAGATGGATATTCTGCTTCATATGCAACAAACTATCGCTGGTACAAAGGTGAAGAATCCATTTTAGACTCCATGCTTGTTGGGATGCATCGTACATATTCCGCAAATACAGAAGTAACAGACTCTGCAGCTGCTGGGACAGCAATGGCAACAGGAGTTAAAACAAATAATGGCATGATTAGCACTACGCCAGACGGCAAAGAGCTAAAAACTATTCTTCAAGCGGCTGAAGAAGCTGGTAAAGCATCTGGCTTAGTAGCTACTTCAACTATCACTCATGCAACTCCTGCAGTATTTGCTTCCCACGTAGCTTCACGTGCAAATGAAGCTGACATCGCACCTCAATTGCTAGAAAATGGTGTTGATGTCCTTCTTGGAGGCGGGAAAAAGTATTTTCCAGAGTCCTTATTAAATGAAGCTAAAGCACAGGGCTATCAATTCGCTTCGAATAAGGAAGAACTTGCTAATGTGAAAAAATCAGACAAGCTAATTGGGCTATTCGCTGAAGATGGCATGGCACCAGAGTTGGATCGTGATGAGTCCGATGAACCAAGTCTTGCAGAAATGACAGAATCAGCATTAGATGCTCTTAAACAAGATAAAGACGGTTTCTTTTTAATGGTTGAAGGAAGCCAAATTGATTGGGCAGGTCATGATAATGATGCGGCTTGGGCAATGAAGGATAGCGAAGCGTTTGAAATGGCAGTTGCGAAAGCTGTTGATTTTGCGAAAAAAGATGGGAACACATTAGTAGTCGTTGCGGGCGATCATGATACAGGCGGCATGTCTGTCGGCGGTTATGGCAAGGGGGATGCAAAACTAGAGGTATTGCGTCAAGTTACGGCAACTGGCGATTTTATGGAAAGCAAACTAAATGCTGATCGCAGTAATGTAAAAGAAATCGTTAAACAATATACGAACCTTGACTTAACCGATGCTGAAGCAGAAAGAATTAAGGCTGCAAAAAGTCCATCAATGACTATAAACCAGATCGTTTCTGAGCGCGCAATAGTTGGATGGTCAAGCACTGGACACACAGGTACAGATGTTCCGTTATATGCATTCGGACCAGGCTCTGATTTATTTAGAGGCTTACATGAAAATACTGATCTTCCTGTCCTAATGGGAGAAGCTATGAAGATTAAGTTTACTCCTGGAAAGTAACCAAAATATAATTTTTCATATGAAAAGGAGCTGTTGACAAAACAGCTCCTTTCGTTCATTTTAAAGTGGACTTACCACAAAATTACTGAGATCAGCATCCAAATTTTCCAGGAAACCCAGTTAAGTATATATGATAGGTTTGATCTTCTATTATAAAAATGGCGTAATTAAGTGCTCATTCTCAGGGACAGTTTGGAAAACCGTAATTGGTCGCCCAACTGCCAGATACTCTAATTCTTCTCTTAAATAACC
>NZ_JBALPC010000043.1:1823-10305 GCF_036965225.1 Bacillus sp. JJ1474
GTTGAAAAATGCCCCTTTTGATCCACCACTAGAAGGAGAATTTTTTTTAATGTTATTTTTGATAATCCTTTCGGTACTGTTGCAGCAAGTTTATTTCCATCAGGAATTACGGGCGATGGACCTCTTTCATTTATTAATAATTGATCTAGCGTATCCTGATCTGTCTTTTCTAACTCTGTCGTTAATGAATGATATTGAAGAAACTTCTCAATGGCCAATTTAAATCTTTCATAAGAAAACGGTTTAATTAAGAAATCAATCACACCATATTCTAACGATTTCTTAATTGTAGGTATGTCGTGAGCTGCTGTAATCATAATGATCGGTACTGAAAGCTGCTTTTGACGTACCTCTTGTAAAAAATCAATTCCTGTTTCTCCAGGTAAGTAAACATCAAGTAAAATTAAATCTGGTATATCCTCATTAATTATCTTCCATAATTCATCAATTCTGCCAACAGTTGCAACAATTCGAAAACCTCCGAAACGCTCAAGATATTGTTGATTGATCATGGCAACCATTGGGTCATCTTCAACGATGATGACTTTAATCATTTAAGCTCCTCCATTTATATGGCACTTCGATTCGAAAAATACTTCCGGTCCCTACTTTTGATTGTACATCAACAATCCCATGATATTGTTTAACAATTGATTGAACGGCATCCAATCCATACCCTCTCGTTCCACCTTTAGTCGAAAAGCCTCTTTCAAATATCTTTTCTATGAGGGCCTTCTCCATACCTACGCCTGAATCTTGGACTTCAAACAAGATCACTTCCTCCTCTTCATCATAATGCAGAAAAAGCGACACTTGTTTTTCCTTTGAATTTACGACAGCATCTTTCGCATTATCTAACAAGACTCCCATCGATAAAAGCAAATCATGAAGCATCTCACCCATTTTCATATATGGAAAATGAGAATCTGAATCGATCGTTAACTTGACACCTTGCTCTTTTAATTCACTCGTTTTTGCTAGTAAAAAACCTGCAACTGCCGGGCTTTTTATTTTATCGGTTACAAATCCAATTTCTCGGTGATAATCAGCATTTAATACGCGAATAAAGTGAGCAACATCATCAAATTTCTTCAATTCAATTAATCCTAAAATGGTATGTAATTGATTCATAAATTTATGGTTTTGAGCACGCAAGGAATCAATAAATTGTTCCGTACCACTTAGTTGACGAATAACCTGCTGCATTTCAGATTGATCTCGCAATGTGGCTACTGCTCCATATATCTCTTCATTTATATAAATGACTTTAATATTTACAATTAGCTCAGACTGATTAACGACTACTACTTGATTGGAAATTGATTTTCCAGCTGTGAATACTTCTTTAAAAAACAACGAAAATATATCCTTATCGAGGTACGTACCTTTCTTGTAATCACCAGTAAACTTAGCCTTCTCCATAAGCTTAGTAAAATTTGAATTATGTAAAAGGATTCTTTTATCAGGGGTTACTGCAATAATCCCCTCGCTTACTGAATCAATAATGATATCACGTTCTTTTATATTTGCCACAATCTGCTGGGGTTCAAGTCCTAATAATAATTTTTTTAATTGATGTGCTAAATAAATGGCTCCTATTAGCCCCACGAAAAGACCAAATCCTAAACCAAAATAAAGAGTTTTCTGAGCATCCCAAAGAGCTTGATTAACGGTTTCCTGTACAATGCCAACACATACAATTCCAACTTGCTCCCCTTTATCATTCCAAATAGGTGTAAAAAAACGTGTCCCTTCTCCTAAAATACCTGCTTGTGTTGAAAAATGCTCAGTACCATTCAATGATTGTTTGGCATCTTCAATATTTGAAAATGGTTTTCCAATGATATTAACATGTGGATGTGATTTGCGAATAAGCTCATTATTGAGCACAACAACAAAGCTTACATCTGTGGATTCCACTATTTCCATTGCATATTTTTGAATGTCTGGGCTATTTGAACTTTTAACAACTTCATTTATGACACGGGGATCTTTAGCTACCATTCTAGCAACATTCATTAATTTTTCTTTTACAATATTATGTTCCCTCTCTATCACATAATGGTGTAAAAGTACTGCTGATGATGTCAATGAAACTAAGACTGACATTAAAACCAATAAAGCCGTCATTTTTTTCAGTGTTAATTTAGTTAGCCATTTATTTTCAATCATTATCAATTCCCTTCCTATGCATCTTAGTTTCTATTTTAACACGTTTCGACAAATTTCTTAAATCATGTTGGGAACACGAAAAAAGCTATTCACCAGCGTGAGTAGCTTCAGCCTGTAGAAAAACCTCCATTTGGATGGATTTTACAAGTTTTTATTTTTATATTAAATAGCAACCTATTGATTTGAGTAAGATGGGAAAACAAAATAAAAAATTACAAGACTATTTTATTGCCTTTTAAATCTTTCTATTTTTCTTAAAGTCTTTTTATCACCTAGTAGGCGAAATAAGGCAAGGCAAGGTGAACAGTTAGCTTCGAAAATCCAAATTTTTTTATTTTTATCAATCCCAATATCTAATCCAAAAATTCGATGTCCTGGATAAATGCTGGATAACCTCTCGGCTGTAAGTAGGGTTATTTCTTCAATTCTTTTTATTAATTTAGTTGAATTAACATTTTTTATATGTGATTTTTCCAATGCGTTTTGAACAATCATTACTTTTTGGGCCACATTTGTAATAAAATACCCCTTCAATGCTACTTTTGCTGCCATTCCGGTTACCACCCATGTTGCATCTTCTGTCTTTCTTTGAACCATTACTCTTAGGTCAAAAGGAAAATTATTAATTTTAGCTAGATTAATAGCCTGTTGTACTATGTTTTCTCGTTTAACTAAATTACTTTTTACAGCTCTAAAAGTTTCCATTCTTCCATAAATAATACGCTTGTGCCCCTCCGAACGGAACTCATACAAGTCTTTATCAATCGTTTTAATTTTAATTAACCCGTTTCCAAAACGCCCCCTATTAGGTTTAACAATAACTTGCTGATGTCGCTCCATAAGCCCCCAAAAGTTATCCTCATTCAACATCATTGTTTCTGGTAAAATTTTTTTTAATTGATCATCCAGAATTAGAGTCTTATGTTGGTCCACTTTTCCGTAAGAGACTTTCACCAAAACTCACACTCATTTCCGTTGTTTTTCCTTATGATATTCATTATTCTTCCTCCCTCTTGTATTTGTGACTAAAAATAAATAATAAAAGGAGGTGCAAGAAAATGGAGAAACTGGGCTATGATAAAATGCAATTATAAATCAGATTGGTAAATTAGCCGCTTCAGCTTGTTCACCTCTGAATACCTTATTACAGAAGTACGATTCCAATGAAAAAGTAAGAAACAAATTTACTACTCTGTCCTTCTAGAAAAAAGAGTTAGGTTTATTGGGAAATGTATTTCTAAAATTTATGGAGGTGAAAAATAAATGGGTGTAAAAGTTATCCAAATCGCTCTGTCAGGTGCTCAAATAGACTGTCAACCATTTACGCTTCAGGGTTTTTTTACAGTGAACGGCGTTGGAGTTTCAGGAGTTCCAATCACACTCACTATAACGAGTCCGGCAACGGTTTCTCCAACTTTAGTTACGACAGGTGCGGGTGGTGCTTTTAGCGCTACAGTAACTACTCCAGTACCTGGACAAGCTGTCACCATTACTGCTACCTCGGCTGCAGTGGATGGACTTCCTTCCGTATCCCAGAGTGCAACTTTTACTTGCTCACTATAACAACAAAAAGAGGCTTATACAGCCTCTTTCAGACTGTAGACAAACTCGAAGAAATTCGAGATTCTCTACAGTCTTTTTTCATTAATAATAAATATTAAGAGAAAAGAGATATTTCGAGGTGACGGATTAGGATAACGAGAAACAATGATACTGAAAGAGACCAATTAGAAGTGATCGAAATTGACCAACTTGTACCAGAAGATCATTTAGTTCGTAAAATTGAAGCAGCTATTGATTTCTCTTTCATTTATCCATTAGTTGAAAATCTCTTTTCAACACTAGGTCGTCCGAGTGTTGATAATCCTGTTGTGTTGATAAAGATGACTTTTATCCAGTATGTATTTGGTATTCGTTCTATGCGACAAACCATTAAAGAAATTGAAACAAACGAAGCTTATCGTTGGTTCCTAGGCTTTGGTTTTTATACAGAGGTTCCTCACTTCTCTACCTATGGTAAGAATTATGAACGTCGTTTTAAAGAAACCGATTTATTTGAACAAATCTTCTACCGAATTTTAAAAGAGATTACAGACAAGGACCTATTGAGCGCAAAAGTAAACGTAAATTTGAAAAGAAAATCGTAAGAAAAGAAGCTCGAGCTTACAAAACGAAGCTTCAGCTGAATTAAATCAAGACCGTGTAGATAACGGAAAGAAACCTTAACTGTGGCATCTGAAGCTGCCTATAAGACTCCTGCGATCTGCAACTTTCTTTTAGAAAATGGGATTACGCCTGCACTTCCTTATACTAGACCAAAAACTAAGGAAGGCTTTATGCGTAAACATGAATATGTTTATGATGAGCACTATGACTGCTATATCTGTCAGCAAGGAGAGATATTATCGTAAAGAATCAATTGAACGGGTCTTTGCGGATGCAAAAGAAAAGCATGGAATGCGGTGGACAACCTTAAGGGGAATAAAAAAATTGTCCATGCAGGCTATGCTTACTTTTGCTTCAATAAATCTTAAGAAATTAGCCAATTGGACTTGGATCAGTCCAGAAATGTCTTAAAATATCAGATCAATAGATAGTCAACCTCTATTTCTTATTGATTTTTGATGAAAAATAAAAAAGCATTTGGGAATAAGAGCATTCCCAAATGCCTTTTGTCGTCAATCTGAAGCTATTCACCAGCGTGAATAGCTTTTCCTAATATTTTCTAACTAAAAAACATTTTCAATAAATATTTGTACAATGAGTGCCGCTGTTACAATTCTTAAAATCGGTTTTACATATTGTGGTTTTAGTTTTTGAGCAATCCTGACACCAATTTGTGCACCTGTAAGAGATCCTAATAGCAGCGCCAATGTAACCGGCCAAATGACTTTTCCAGTGGCGATATAGGTAATGGCTGCCCCAAAACAACTTGAAAAAGTAGCAAGACGGACCAAACCTACGGCACGAATATAAGCGATATTTAAATAGCTAAATAAATAAAGCATCAAAGTCCCTTGACCAGGGCCAAATAGACCATCATAGATTCCAATACTGTAAAGTCCCGGCGCACTAATTTTGTTTAATTTTAAAGGCTCCTCACCAGTAAAATTCCCTTTTCCTATAAATGAAACTATAAAAGCAAATATTAGGAGAACAATCGCCACAATATACATGTTTTTTCCTGAAATCCATGATGCAATAATACCCCCAGTGATTCCGCCGCTAATACTGACTGGTATGATCCAATAGCATTCCTTTAGGGAGATTTCCTTCTTTTTGAGCAGGTAAAAAAAGCTTGAAAACGAACTAACGGTATTTGATACTTTATTTGCCGCAATCGCCGAATGTACAGGGATCCCCATTATCAGCATTACTGGCAGGTTAATTAATCCTCCACCGCCAGCCAGCGTCCCCAATGTCGTAGCGGCAATTCCAATGAAAAAAAGAATAACATACTCCATCATTTACCACCTCCTTATAAAGTATATGATCAATTTTTTGATAAATAAATTTAAAGTTATTTATCAAAGTTGATAAGAATTACTTATCATCGAAATATACTTAATAAAGCGGTATGTTCAAATAAATATGATTTTATAGAACGTATGCTCTATAATGAATTTATAAAAGGACGGGGAAAATTACAATGAGGCCAATTCTTTCAAAAGATATAAGTATTCAAGCCTTTAGGGATTATTATTGGTTAAAAGGAGAGCTACAAGTCTTCTGTAGAGAACATCAATTAAGTGCATCAGGCTCGAAGCTAGAGATTGCTGACAGAATCGAAACCTTTCTTCAAACAGGAAAAATAAAAAAACCTCTAAAGCAAAAAAAAAGTCATATGAAAACTGAAACAGAAAGCCTATTAAGTCTCGATACAGTTATCAAAGAAAATCATCGATGCAGTCAACATGTTAGATCCTTTTTTAAGACTGCCATAGGTCCCAAATTTCATTTTTCCACATATATACAAAACTATTTTAAAAATAATATCGGGAAGACTTATCGTGATGTAGTAGATGCTTGGCATGAAGAAGAAGCACGTAAAAAAGATCCATCCTATAAGAAAAAAATCGCTCCTCAGTTCGAATACAATCAGTTTGTTCATGACTTTTTCGCTGATCCAAAGAACGGAGGAAAAAGTCGTCATGAAGCGATTGAAGCGTGGAACCATATAAAAAAACTGCCTGGTAGCAATAAATATACTCCTTCTTAATGATAAAAAAGGATTAGCTTAAATTATTTAATTCCTTATTCATTAAACATTGGGTTTAACCGTACATCCTGCCATATCTCCATTTGCTCAAACATCCCTGCTAATTGTAGCAGTAAATCTTCCCTGCCTCTTGCTGCCATCACCTGTACTCCAATTGGCAAGCTATCATTCGTGAGGTGTAGAGGCATGGACATAGCTGGCTGTCCAGTAAGGTTTGCAAGCTGAGTAAAAGGTGTTCGCATAAGGTTTTCCTCAGCAATTTTATCTACAATCCCTACTTTCTTCAATAACCCGCCAGCACCTAATCTTCCTGCGATATTTATTAGTAGTTTTTCAGAAGATGTGAGTTCTAGCTCACCAATTTTTGCTGGTGGAAAGGCTGTAGTTGGTGTTATATATAAATCATAGGTTTCATGAAAGACTTCCATTTTGTAAGCAGCAAAATCCCATTCTCTTAAACTAAGGACAAATTCTTCCGCAGTTGTAGCTTTACCTAGCAGTCCTAATAACCATGTAGTCGGTTCAACATCTTGAATTGTCGCTTTTCTTCCAAGGATTTCTTCTAGGGAAGATATGATTGCGGCCGTTTCACCAAAATACATGGTTAAATAGCTTTTGGCGATTTTCTTTCCATCAACGGGAGCATCAATTTCTTCTATACTATGTCCCATTGATTCTAGTGCTTTAACAGCTTTCCAAACCGCCTCTTTACAGTCGGCATGGACTCTAGTACCAATGGGTGACTGAACCGAAAACGCAATGCGAAGCTGTTTTTCTATAGGTGTTTGTGCGGCTTGAAGATAATTCCCGCTAAATGGCGGAGCATGAAAAGCGGCAGTTTTTTCATATATTGATAACTCATCCAACATAGCTGCGCTATCCCTTACTGATCGAGTTAATACATGCTCTACTGATGCTCCCTGCCAACACCTCCCCATCTTTGGCCCCACCGGCGTTCTTCCCCTTGTTGGTTTTAACCCAAATAATCCGCAATAAGCAGCTGGAATCCGAATAGATCCACCCCCATCATTTGCACCGGCAATGGGGACCATTCCTGAAGCAACTGCCGCACCTGATCCCCCGCTTGAACCGCCTGGAGTAAAGTTCTCGTTCCATGGATTCCGTGTGGCTCCATAATGCTTGGGTTCGGTTACTGCCAACAATGCAAACTCAGGAACATTCGTTTGACCCATAAATACAGCTCCAGTTTTTCTTAATTGTGATACATACAACGAGTCCATTTCAGCTCGATAGCCTTCGAAAGCTTTTGAACCTAATGTAATAGGCTCTCCTTTAATTTCTTGACTGATATCCTTCAACAGCATGGGGACACCAGCAAAAAAACCGAAATGCTCTCTGTCCGCATCTTTCCGAGCTTGTTCATACATTTTATGAATAACCGCATTGGCCTTCGGATTTAAGGAGTCTATCGTTCGAATCGCCTCCTCCACCACCTCAATCTGCTTTACCTCTTTTTTCTTTACGAGCTCGGCCAAACCAAGTCCATCATAATCTTTATATTTGAACCCTAACATACTAATTCCCCCCTTTGGATATTACTCAGTCACTTCTGCATTATTTGTCCAAATAAAAGCATTAACTACATGTGTTAAGGCATCCATTCCAGTTGTTGGAGTCAAATGAGGCGGCAAATTGATCTTTAATAATGGATCCTTAACTAATAATGCGGAACTAAAGGCATATCATTAATTGCATTTTTTCACTCGTTTTACTGCCTGATCCGACAGACACATCTGTTGCTTTCACTCCCTATTCCAGATGTCGTAAGGATTGTAAAAAGTGAAAGAAATGGTTTTTCGAACTTTCAATTCACCATTCATTTGAGGAATCGTTTTATCAGGTCTTGCTATAAGAGCAACCACCACTTTAGTCATATAATTCTTATTATTTATGTGTAATTCCTTTTTTCTAGAACAATCTGCTTATTTGGTTTCACTCAGGTGCAAATGGAGACCGAATAATGCAATTTCAACAGTTAGTGGACAACTTTCAGCACTTTTCTATAAACCAGTCAATTAAACCTGGGTTCTGGACAGCTTTCGGCGCTTTTCCCAAAACCTGTCCAGCAAA
>NZ_JBALPC010000043.1:10478-31804 GCF_036965225.1 Bacillus sp. JJ1474
GGACAGCTTTCAGCGATTTACCAAAAACCTGTCCAACAAACCTGTGTTATTGGACAGCTTTCAGCGGTTTTCCAAAAACCTGTCCAACAAACTTGGATTACTGGACAGCTTTCAGCACTTTAGCAATAACTTGTCCAAAAAACCGTGTTTCTCGGTTCACTAGTAAGTTCGATTTTTATTTATCTAGCATTTTAACAAAATAACTGTCTTTACCGTTTCCAAATGGCTTATATTTTAACAACAAAATCCTTCGAATAGTCCTCTTAGACTTAATTCCTTTACACCATTCATAAATAGCATTAGTGGTAATCCTTCTCTCTGGAAAAAGAAGAATAAACTCCTCTACAGTTCGCAATATCCCGGTTGCCACTTTTTCTTTAACTCCACATCTATAGCAGACAAATTGCTCCGGGCTAAAATTAGCCATAAACGATACACAATTAAAACAGCGGACTCCTTTTTTAAATTTCTCAAATTGATATTCATAAACCCGCTTGTGTCGGGATTCATTCATGTGAGCTGCAGCTATTTTTTCTGCGAGCTTTAAGGGTGCTTTTTGGATTCTTGGAGAGTTCTTTTGCAACTTTTTTATGAATCGTGGAAGCTGTGTTGGAAAAATAATAGGCTGGTTGCGTGGGGCTTCGTATAAGTGGAACTCTGGGTTGACGAAGCATACGAAGGATTTAATTGGAGTTTTGACGCCGAAATCGTTGAGCAGTCTCCGAAATAAGGATTCACTACGTTCCAACTGATGCAATGGATTATTAATTTCTTTTCCTGATTGGGAAAACCATTTATCGTCTTCGATATAAAAATCGCCATCATAATTTTTTACCTCGAACTGATAAATGATCTCTGGGGATATCAATAAGGAGTCAATTTGAAATTCAGTATGATTGCTTTCAAGCAATAAATCATTGAGGATAATCCAATCATTTGAAAGATCCTCTACCCAACTGTCGAAAAGCACCTCACCTGCATAGCCCTTTTCAAGATTAGTAAGTGTATTCCTGTCTTTTTCTGACAAATCCATTCTCGGTTTCAAGCATTTTAGCAACTTTAATTCTTCTGGTTCATGACGAGCTTTAATAATAATTTCTCTCACATCCTTGTAATCTTCTAAATCCCTTTTACAAAAACCGATCCACAACGACAAATCTCCCATCTTCACCGATAGAAATACACAACGTTTTAAAAATAAAAACCGCCGAATGCCTATCCATCACAAAGGGAAGGCCATCCATCATAAACTTTATATCTGTGCCCTTTGACCCATCCAGGGACAACATAAATTCAACATTTCCTCAGCATTCACCTGTAGGATAGGCTTTTAACCTCACAGATTGATCCAAATCTTCTTCAAGCAATTCCCTGAGCTTCATTAATGCTTCATCCGAAATATGTATTGCTGGTGTTGTCATGACGTAATCCCCCTCAAAAATTTAGGCTGCTCATCTTTAGATGGCAGCCTTCAATTTACTCTATGAAATGCTCTTTAATTCTTCCGTTAGGCGCATAAATTCTTTTTTGTTCCGTTCAATTAAGGATTTATCAATTTCCAATTTGAGCCGTGCTCTTCGAAATGTCAGCAAGGTGTTGTTTAAAAATTGCTCTGCAAGAATTTCATCCATGTTCTCTTCGTGTTGTTGAGCCGAATTCAATAAATGTTTTTCCATCGTTAACCAACTCCTTGACCTTTTTTCTATTTTAGCAGTAATAATTAGATAATTCAATCTATTTTTCAGTGTAAATTTGTCCAATTTTTGGATAAGGGGGAATCCATTGGGTAACATATAAATGAAGCGAATATCATCAATTTTTTAAGGAAGTGTGAAGGATGAATTTACACAATAATATGGAATTTGAAATGAAAAGCTGTTTTATTCCAAATCTCGCTAAGTCTGAATCACTAAGGATTATAGAAGTAAACCCAGAAAGTGTCGTTGTGCAAATGTATAACCCTGATTGCAGAGGTGTCTTTCCATTGGACAATTTCCAATATTGGATTAAAAAAGGATCACTCATTGAAAAAAGTGATCAGCAGAAAAAATCTTCTTAACCCCGAAACAAAAGAGACATCCTCCCCATTTCCTTAGAAGATGTCTCTTTTTTTCATAAATTACACGTAAACTTTCTCATGCACCATCATCTTTATCATACCTTCGACAAGAGCAGGAACCTCTTCAAAAGCGCTCTTCGTATGAACGCGTTCGGTTCGTTTATGAGCATCCTTTCCGAATGGACCGACATTTAATACAGGCGCATTAAGCAGTTTCATTCCCTCAAATGGGATGCTATAGCTCTCTCCCCATACAGGAGTGTTTGTGACAAATGCTGTCCAGCCTTCCCCTTCATCCTTATAATTTACGTAGCTTAAATCGCAGATTCCATTAAAGTAGTGAATTTGGTGAACAGGTAAGTTAAATTTCTGAAGCCCTTCTTCCTTCACATAATCCACACATTTTTTTACAAGCTCATCTTCTGAAGAATTGATAGCTGGATAATATGGCGGTGCATAAAGTAAAACCATTGCAGGAGTCAGTTCCTGACATTGAATTATCAAGGCATCAGCAATGCGAAGTGACTTTTCACGGTCATCCCAATCTTTGTTGGCAAGGATATTCCTTTTGATTTCCTCCACATGTTCTGCACCAATCTTTCCGATCGCATACTTTAACAGTTCCTCATAGCGGAGTACACGCACTTCTCCAACAGGAGCAACGCCTTGGCCTAAACAGATTTTTTTGTATGCTTCATTACAGGCCCTGGCTGCTTCCTGTGCAACTTCTTCAAATAAATTCATAATTTCAGAAGCATTCTTTTTCATTAGAAAGACATTATATAAGGCTGCAGCACGATATGGCGTTTGTGTTGAATATTCCAATTTCAAATCCTTTTGCTGAAGGGTTACTGGAAGTGGAGTCTTTTCTCCTAATACCGATTCTTGAAAACCGGGATTCCATTCCATTTGCTGTGTCAAAAATGACGCAATATAAGGAGCTGTTATGCCACTCAAAGGTTCTCCCACATGTGTCTCTTTTCCATAAAATAAAGCGGATGGCATAATTTTACCGATTGTACCAGAATACACATAGTATTTTCGATCTCCAGGCTCTTGGGTAAATACAGGCTCACCATTTAAGAAAAGCTTATAGGTCAATTTATGCTGTTCCTTTAAATCTATAAGCTTGTTAACAGCTGCACGCATTCCTGAGGAATTTACCTCTTCATCCGGAACTGTTAGTAATAGAAGATTAATTGGCCATTGCTCGATCGATGCTTTTTCTATCAAGCTCATATGCATAACAAGGCCCATTTTCATATCCATTGTGCCTCTGCCGAATAAATACTCACCAGATAATAAATCTTGTTTCGCGTCCTCAGGCAGGTCATGAATTCTTTCATGAAGTAATTTAGTCAATGCTTCTGGCTGATAGGCAAGGGGCTCAATATCCCCATATTCTTCCGTATTGACCGTGTCAAAATGGCTAATTAAAACAATCGTTTCACTAGCTTCGGGATGTTTATATAGCGCAGTAAGAAATCGGCGGCCCAAATCTGCATCATCCAGTCTTAAATGATCAGGATGATGAGTAAAATAATCAAGTTCCTGGAGCTTGGCTAGGAGTTTAACAGGAAATTCACGTTCTCCTTCAGTAAGGGTCATGCTTTTCCAGCTTACAACCTCGCATAATAATTCACGTAACGCTTCCGGTTCTCCCCATCTAAGTTGTGTCATCATTCAAAACTCCTTTTGATTTCCCTCTTATTCAAAATTTTACAAATCCTTAAATTATATTAATTTCCATGTAATCAAGTAATCTTTATACAGTTCTATTAATATCTGAATTTGCCTGTGCCGTTTCATTTTTTGCAAGTTTAAATCGATAGAATACAATACATGCAACAAGGAAGCCTATTCCAACTAATAATCCTACAAGCTGTGTTGGATCAAATGCTAAGAAAATCAGGATGGCTAAACAAAATACGATACAAATGATCGGAACTAAGGGATATAATGGAACTTTATATTTCAAATCCTCAATTTTTCCGCCCGCTTGTATATATTTCCGTCTAAACATAAACTGTGAAAGTGCGATGCCCATCCACGAGATTGTAACTGAGATCCCTGCAATAGACATCAAAAGGACGAAAACGGTATCGGCAGCTATTACACTAGTTAACAATGATAATAAGGAAAAAAGCATCGTAAAGACTAGTGCAGCAAATGGTACCTTTCTTTTTGATAGCTTTCCGAAGCGTTTCGGTGCCATTCCCTCATGTGCCATCGCCCAAAGCAAACGTGTTGAAGCGTATAAACAAGAGTTTCCAACGGATAAAATCGCTGTCAGAATAACGAAGTTCATAATATCTGGTGCGTACGGTATACCAGCTAAATCCATAAGAGTTACAAATGGACTTTCTAGCAATCCCAATTCAGCTGATGGAAAAATAGCTGATAATACAATTATAGAAGAAATATAGAACACAATAATTCTAACTAGTACATTTCGGATTGCACGTGGAATATTCTTCTCAGGATCTTCACTCTCACCGGCAGCAATTCCAATTAGTTCAGACCCTTGGTAAGAAAAGATGACATTCATCATCGTAACAAAAAGGATTGCAATCCCAGCTGGGAAAAGTCCGGATGGTGCTAAGTTTTGGAAATGTGGAGCAGGACGATCGGCTAATGGAATAATTCCAAAGACAGCTGCCGCTCCAATAATGATAAAGAAAATAACAGCAACTACTTTAATACCGGCAAACCAATATTCTGATTCCGCAAACCCTTTCGTTGTAAGGGCATTGAGTGAGAATAACAAGACGATAAATATAGCACACCAAATCCAAATAGAGACATCTGGGAGCCAACGCTGCATTATAATTCCTGCTGCGGTAAATTCAACCCCAGCAGTTGTTGCTGAACCGATGAAATACATCCAGCCTAAAGCAAAGCCAGCTGAAGGATTAATAAATTTAGTTGCATATGCTTGGAAAGAACCGGTAACAGGCATATAGACGGCAAGCTCCCCTAGACACACCATTACGAGGTATAAAATTAATCCCCCAAATAAATACCCGATTAATGCGCCACCAGCCCCAGATTGGTTTATCGTATAACCCACATTTAGAAACAATCCGGTTCCGATAACCCCTCCAAGAGAAAGCATGAATAAATGCCGCCTCTTCATCGAACGATTCAACTGGTTATCCTGTAATTCCTTATTGACCACACGACTCACACCCTTCAAAATAAAATTCCCGCTTATTTTTCGTAGAATCTTCAAATAATTGTTAACCCTTACATAATTGTGCAAGATCTAGGGTAAGGAGAAGCTGATTTAAGCAATATGTCTCTCTGCCCTCTTTCAGCTTCTTCTATTTCAACAAATCTTCTAAAATCGTAATGATAAGCAGCTTAAGCCTCCATCTAATTTACGGAATTCCGACATATCAAGCTCAATCGTTTGATACCCAGCTTCATTAATCATTTGCTTTGTTTTTGGAAAGCCAGCTGGGATAATAACATAGTCATTGACGCGAATACAGTTTGCAGCATATTCTTCCTCAGCTGGTACAATGATTTTTTTATATGAAGCAAAGTCAGGATGGTTGATAAACTCACCTGCAAGAACCATGGTTTCGTTTCCTAAATAAGAAATACCTGTTTTCAAATGGAAGAACTTTTCCAGCTGAATAATGGTAGCTTTGTAGTTTTCAGATTCTAAGATTGCCTTCAATTGCTCAGCACCCGCTAGATTTGTACGTTCAGAAAGACCGATATAAAAATGATCATCTGCTTGAAGTACATCTCCGCCATCTACCGTACCTGGCGCTTTAATATAATAAAGCTTTTCATAAAATGACTTAACAGCAGGCTCCATTTCGATAATCTCGCCGTTTCTTGTTTGTGCGCCTGGATTTGAAATAACGGCAAATTCTGATGTTAGTACAGCTGTATCCTCTACAAATGTTGAATCCGGGAAATCAGCATTCTTTGGCATTACATGCACTTCTATATTACACTTTTTTAAAGCTTCTATATACGCTTCATGCTGTTCCAACGCTTTTTCATAGATTGGTGTTCCTAAATCTGAAGTTGTTAATCCATTTATATAAGTTTCTCCAGGTGTTTTTACAATCGTATTTTTAAACATTTCTAATCCTCCTCGAAATAATTGACTGTTATTTACGGATAACAGGACCAGTTAGACAAGTTGGTCCGCCTGTACCTAAGAACGAGATTTCACGGCCTTTGTATTCATAAACTGTTGCTCCTGCATCAATTAATTGCTGCTTCGTGGAAGGGTTTCCAGAAACCATCATACAAACTCGCGGTGCTAATGCTAAGACGTTACAACCGAGGTTATGGTATTCCTCTTCAGGAACTTCAATTAATTGAATACCTTTTTCGATCAGCAATTGTCTAAAGAATACGGGCATTAATCTTGAATAAACTACGGCTAAGTCGGAATCTACCATGCTTATAAAAGACATGAGGTGCAGACACTCTGCTTCTCCCTGATCATGCGGGAGTTGAACAACGATAAAGTCATCTACTAAATCCTTCGTCATTTCTCTAATTTGGCGTATTGCCTCATCATTCGTTCTGTAGCCGCGGCCTACAACAAGTGTACGGTCATCCAACCATACGATATCTCCTCCATCGGCCATCGCATTCCCTGTTAGCTCCCCAAGGATTGGTATGCCCTTTTCTTGAAGGTATTGTTTATAAACCAATGCTTCGCTTTGACGCAGTTTTTTTCCCGATTTTAAAATGATTGCTCCTTTCCCTGTAAATTTGACTGGGTCATGAGTATAAAGGGAGTCTAGGCCAACTTGATTTGAAGCAGGTAAATATTCAATATTATCGACATGCTTGCTAAGGATGGAAAGGAATTCTTCATATTCCTCCTGAGCCTCGGCAAAATTGGGTTCCTCTATGTAATTAAATCTTTCCCATTCCTTACTTAAGTTTTCTTGGCTAATGAAAGCATCGTTTGGGTGTTTTACTACTACTGATGTAAGTTGTTTGTACATAGATTGACAGTAATCCACTCGAACTCCTCCTTTTCCACCTAACGGAATCAAATTCCTCTGTTAGGAATTTTATAATTCTGATATTATAGTAGATAAAGAACTATGTCAATATTTTTTGAATTGAAGGAATCTTTTAATTTTCAATATTTTATATATAATAGAAATATATAAATGGAATGGGAGACAAATTTATGCAAACGATTGACCGTGCTATGCAAGTAACGAAAGCCTTAGCAAATAATCAGGATAAAATGTGGCTGTCCATAACAGATCTATCAAAAGATTGTGATTTACCGGCAAGTACGATGCACAGACTTTTACAAGCAATGAAAAAACATGGACTTGTTCAGCAAGATCCCGATTCAAAGCTATACTCTTTAGGTAACACTTGGCTTGAGTATGGTTTACAGCTATATGATAGTTTTGATTTTGTTAATTTGATTCGTCCAGAAATGGAGAAATTAATGCTTGAGGCAGAAGAAAGCATATATTATAGTAAGTCAATTGGACTGGAATCGATTGTTGTTGAACGAATTGACTGCCCGACCAATCCGATTCGAATTAATGACCAATTAGGAATACGGATCCCGATGAATATCGGAGCTGCCAATAAAACAATGCTTGCACATATGCCTGCTGAGGAAATGTTGAAAATCGTAAATTTGATTGTGAAAGAAGAAGAAAAGATGAGCTTCTTAAATATGCTCAAACAAATCAGATCTCAAGGCTATGGAATTAGCCATGGAGAAAGAACGGAAGGCACATCATCTGTAGCAGCACCGATCTACAACCAATGGAATGATTTAATAGGCGCTGTCAGTATAGGATATGTCAATTTCAATGTATCTCAAAACAGGCATGATTTTTTAATCAAAAAAGTAATTGAAACCGGAAAGCGTATTTCGGCTAAATTAGGGTCCAGACGGTAATCGTTTTAAAAGAAGTCCCTGCAAAACCCTTACATTGAATGGTCCATTGAAATTCCTACTTAAATGTACAAGCCAAACTGAATCCTCCAAGAATTGGCTGGGCCTCTTGGTTAATAGCTATATCAAATAAACGCTAGTTTCATTGCCTACAATTCAGAAAAAGGAAAAAACCCTTTTAGATTACGTTTATTACCGCAATCTAAAAGGGTTTCTATTATTTAAGAAGCAATCTTATGTTCTTGCTGGTTTTGATTATTTCTTTTACCTCTTACCCAGTAAACAATAACTGCGGCAATCAAAGCAAACCCAAGGTAACCAGTAATTGGGTACAATGTTCCAACTAGTTTTGTAAATCCTACGAAGCTTGCAGCAAATCCTGCAAAACCTATTGCTGTGACAAATCCATTAAATTTCATCGTACCTGGCTTCATTACCCGTACAGCGAACCCATAAAGCATTCCTACTGCTGTGTTAAAAATCATCGCTAAAAGGACAATAGACATGAAAATTCCGACAATTGGAGATATTTCATTTGCCAAGTAAAGCATCGGAATATCTAAACCGCCAATATCGCCTAATCTTGTATACATGCCGACATTAATGAGAATAAGCATAAGACCTAATCCGACTCCGCCAAGAATACCGCCCATTCCGGCGATCTTTAAATTCTTTGTCGTTCCGCCCATAACTGCAAGCATTGGAATCGCACAAGTGATATTAAAAGAAACATACAATAAACCAGAAAGGAACCAGTTTGAGGCAGCTGCATTTTGCCCTTCAGCCAGCTTGTCAAGCTCTGCAAAGCTAGCATCCATTGTGAATAATGCATATCCTGCTATCAACAAAACTAACACGATTAATGCTGGGGTAATACCCCCAATAATATTAAGTACTTTTTCCACATTAAAGAAGCAAGTAACGATTGTTAGTACTACCATGATCAAACTTCCGATTGCACTTGGAATGCCAAATTGCTGTTGGAACGTTGAACCAGCACCCGCAAACATAATCACTGCAACTCCAAATAAGAAGAAAGTAATGATAAAGTCTACTGCAATTCCTAAATATTTTCCACAAATACTATATACGACATTTTTATGGGAATGTGTTTGCAGACGGCTCCCGATTTGAATAATATTCATTCCTAAAAAAGCAAATAGTAAGGTTGCCAAGATCGCTCCAAAAAATCCTAACCATCCAAAGCTAGTAAAGAACTGCAAAACTTCTTGTCCAGAAGCAAAACCGGCTCCGACAACTGTACCGATGTATGCACCTGCCATTTGAATACTCTTTTTCATAAATGCCCCCGTATAATTGAATTTTTTGAAAATTTATTCTAAAAGGAGAAGAAGAACCTCCCATCTCCTTCAACCCTTTTTAAAATCACTTAGGAAAAGGTTTTTTCAGTAATTGTATATTGTTTAATCGTATCTCTGTTTGGTTCATACCCAATTCCAGGTGTATCAGGAACCGTGATAAAACCATCCTTTACAACTACTTCCGGATCAATTATGTCCTTGTCCCAATAACGAGAAGATCCAGCTGTATCTCCAGGCAGTATGAAATTATCTAAAGTTGTGAGTGCAATATTATGTGCTCTGCCGATACCTGATTCAAGCATTCCTCCACACCAAACCGGAATATCATGCTGTTTACATAGGTCATGGATTCGTTTTGACTCTGTCAAACCTCCGACACGGCCAATTTTAATATTAATAATTTTGCAGCTTCCTAATTCAATTGCTTTACGAGTATCTTCGTATGAATGAATACTTTCGTCTAAGCAAACAGGCGTATTAATTTGTTTCTGAAGTGTGGCATGATCGATAATATCATCAGATGCTAATGGTTGTTCAATCATCATGAGATCAAATTCATCCAAGGCACGCAGATGATCGATATCCTCTAAGCGGTATGCTGAGTTTGCATCAGCCATTAAAGGAACATTAGGGAAATGCTTTCTAACTTCCCTCATAACCTCTACATCCCAGCCTGGCTTAATTTTCACTTTCATCCGCTTATAGCCTTCAGTTACATATTCATCAATTAATTTCAGAAGATCATCCACTGTGTTTTGAATACCAATACTGATGCCAACTTCAATTTTTGATTTTTCTCCGCCGAGTGCTTTCGCGAGTGAAATTCCTTGTTCTTGAGTATAAAGGTCCCAAACCGCTCCCTCAAGGGTAGATTTTGCCATATTATTTTTCCGAATGTACGAAAAGATTTCAGAAACTTCATCAGGATGTTTAATCTCTTTATTTAATATTTGCGGGATAAGAAAATCCTCGAGCATATGCCAATTTGTTTGTAATGTTTCTTCATTATACCAAGGCGAATGGAAGGCAACAGACTCGCCCCAGCCGCTATTTCCATTTTCATCCTTTGCTTCAAGCAAAATAAAATCCCGGTCTTGCATTGTTCCAAAGCTTGTTGTGAATGGGGATTTCATTCTCATTTTTAAATGACGCAAAGTAATTTCTTTTAATTTCATCGGTATCCACCTTTTCTACTTTTTAATACTAAGTGATTGTATCTTCGTTATAACATAATAATGAACAGGCAAATCATTTGTTTTTTGCAGAGCTACTACAGCATAACCTGCTTCAAAAAGGTGCTGAAAGACTTTTCTTGTCTTAAAACGCCAGTCAACGGCTAGCTCATGATCTGTTTTTTTCAATTCTTGAAAATTTGCAGGTACTGGTACAAGGAGGGGCTGATCGATGTTTGTTAGATTTGTCATCATTCCTTGATCTAAATCCCCTAATTTGGGCTGTCCATTGCTTGTTGTCTCCCAGCTGATCAGATGAATTCCTTCGTTAGACTGGACCTCATTCAAACTTTTACTGTCTGAGACATGCTCACTATTAATCCACCAATCGATTTGAAATCGATCAGATGGCAGCCCGCTATTCAGTCCGTCCTCCATTTCACCGTAGCAATTTTCTATATAGGTGCAACAGATGCCGCGAAGCTTATTCATATTGAGGTAGGCATTTCTGCTTTCAAGCGGGTCGAATGTCCATATGATCAATTCGTATCCCTTTTCGGCAGCTTCTCTTTTTTGTTCTACTTTTAACTTTGCACCAATCCCTTTTTCCTGATACTCAGGGTGGATTCCGAGCATATGAGAGCAGAGATAGGTTTGCTTTTGATCAAATCCAGGAAATCCGTAGCTGAATCCAACTAGTTTTTCTTGATCGAAAGCACCTAACATAATGCCGCCATTTTTTGCAGCCGTAACCGTTTGATGAATCGGAATGGCACTCATATTCCATACTTCTTCTTCTAGCTTTTGAACAAGCTTCATTTCACTGCTGCTGTGTAAAGTTCGTATTTCAAAATTTCCATTCAAGATAATCACCCTCTTAGTTGTCTGCCAATGTGTTCATAATAGTTCTCGTTAGAATTTCAATTCCTGAGAACATCGCCTCACGATTAAATGTCATGTTTGGATGATGGAGGCCTGGCGTTAACCCACAACCAAGTCCTAGCATCGTTGCTTTTATGTTCGGTCTCTTTAAAGTGTAAAAGTGAAAATCTTCGCCACCAGACGAAATGATAGGCTGTTTCAGCCCAGTTTCACCTAGCGTATCTATAATAGCCTGCTTCATAAATACAACTGCTTCCAAATCTACCTCCGCAGCAGCTACATTCGCTTTTGTTTCAAATGGAATGTTTACCCCGTACAATAAACTTATTTGTTTAAAAATATTCTCAATTTTCCCCGTTAACTCTTCCATTACTTGATTCGTTTGCGCTCGTACATCAAGGCTAAAGGATGCTCTGCCCGGTATGATATTGCCTGAATCGCCGCCAGCATGGAATTTAGTCATTTTTGCTGAGTACGGAACCATTGGATTTAGATGAATGCCTTTAATTTCATTGACGATTGCGGCACCAATTTCAATGGCATTTTGGCCTAGATGTGGCCTTGCTCCATGTGCATCTTCACCAATTATTTCTCCCGTAATAAACTTAGCAGCTCCATGATAAACGGCAGGTACAGCATATCCATCTTCTAGCTCCTGAATAGGTCTTAGATGAACACCGTATAAGTAGTCAACATCATCTACTACATTCTTCTCGATCATTTTCAATGCCCCTGTTCCCTTTTCTTCAGCGGGCTGGAAAATAAATTTTAGTTTTGCTTTATTCGGAAAGTTGATTTTCTTCAACAGCAGCATCGTTCCGATGATCATCGTCATATGGGAGTCATGCCCACAAGAATGGTTTGCTTTGTATATTCCACCAACTTCCTGCCAAAGCGCATCAATATCCGTTCGTAAACCTACACAAATATCTCCGCTGCCTACTTCTGCAACAAGTCCTGTACAATCATCAAAGGTTTTTACTTTAAAGCCCTGCTTCTCAAGGAATGTTTGAATATATTCAGTCGTTTTGAACTCTTCCCAGCTAACTTCAGGATGTTGATGAAAGTAATCAAAAAGGGAGTTAATAGTTGGTTTAAGCTGATCTAAGTGATCTTTCAAGTAACTTCCCCTCCATCAATAAAGAAATAATCTTTAAATAATTCTTCATATTGCTCTTTGCGCTTTTCAAAGCGATTTGAATTTTTTACTGTTACACCGGCAACAACCGCGTTTAAAAAAGAAAATAGGGCTGTTGTCGTGTCTATGGCAGATTTATTAAAAGGAAAAATCGGAAATAGCATATCAGAATATTCACTTATCGGTGATTGAGGAGAATCTGTAATCCCGATAATGATTGCCCCCTGCTGCTTTGCCAATTTTGCAATTTTGATCGTCTCTTTTAAATAACGATGAAAAGAAATGGCTATCATGACAGATTGACTATTCATCCCGCTTAACGTGAAAACAATATCATCTGAATCGGAACGGACTAATTTAACCCGATCCTTCACTAAACTAAGTGTAAAAGAAAGCCAATTTGCTGCCGGAAATGATGTTCCCATTCCTGAAATATAGATTGCTTCCGCATTTACAAGCTGATCTACCATTCGATACAATTCATCATCATTGACAAGCGACATCAACTCTTTAATGCGCTCCCGATCCTTTTCCATGACCTTGGCGAAAAAGTTTGGCTCTTCGGCTAACTGCAGCTTATTTGTATGATAAGTCCCAAGGCTGCTCTCCTGATAAAGGAGCAGTTCACGCACCTTCTTTTGCAAATCGGAAAAGCCAGATAATTTTATCGCATAACAAAATCGAATAACAGTCGTTTCACTAACCCCCACTTTGAAACCGATTTCATTTGCGGAAAACAAAGCAAAATCCTTAGGCATTTTGAGAAGATAATTCGCAACCTTCTGCTGACCCTTTGAGAGCTGATTATAGTTCGCAAGGATAATCTTTTTTAATTCCATGTTTTTCCCCTTAAAATGAAGTGTAGACTTAATTTTAGAAAAATTGTGAAGTTTGCACTGCATTTTTATTACTATAACACAATAACACATTTCGACAATATATACAATAATAATTCTGAAAATTCATCAAAAATTGATTGTTACTTATATTTAAATGGTTCGTAACATTACAGTTGACCAATTGATACCATAAAAAAAATGCAGCCTTACAAGAAGGTGCATCTAAATAAGTTTATTTAGGAAAAATGACTGAAAGAATTTTATCCATATTCATACCAGATTCGACTTCATAAATGCCAGGGCGCAGCTCGTTTGATAACCCTCGCTTTTCTACTTCATTTGAAAATGTTCTTGCATGATCAATGATTTTTGCTCTTTCTAGGCTTCTGCCGACATCAATGCTTGTCATACCTGAAGAAACGTTTAACACTGTGCGATAGACAACCTTATTCTCTTTATTGTCTTTAACTTCTTCAGTTTCTGTCGCCTTCTCTTCGTCCGCTTGGTCTGCGAGCTGCTTCCATTCTTTTTCTGTATAAATAACATAACCTTCTGATGAAAGCTTGTCCTTCATCTCTTCATTCGATAGTTTTTCAACTTTATTATTTGTAGTTGCTTCAGTTGGACTACTAAAGTACACAATCCCGCACAAGGTCGCTGCTGCCACTAATCCACCTGCAAAGCTGCGCATAGATTTAGACGTCATTTTCGACCTTGCCCCTTTCCTCTTTTTGCTTTATATAGGAAGCTAAAAGGCGTTCTGCCTCATCTGTACTCATCTGTTTTTCCATAGCAATGCTTTCATAAGAATACCCGCGCCTATGTAAATCGATCAGCTCTCGAAGCAACAGCCTTTTCTCATAAGGAATTGCTTCATTGCCTGCTTCTTTTGCTGTAATTTCAGCATCGATTTCGAGACTTTTAATTTGCTGTTGAAGCTGATACACTTCTTCCATTAATGAGAAGGTAAGTTGATCTATTTGTTGTTCAAGTCTTGATGAAGATTGCCCAGATTTATAAAACGATAAAATGAGCAGCACAATTGCTGCAATAAATAATATGGCTAATGCCCATCCCATCATTTATTCCTCCCTTACTATTTGAATAACTCGCATGTTAAATTATACATGATGTATGTAAGATTTCTATTTAAATAAACAAAACAGATCTATTGTCATAGGTTTATGGCAAATTTATGCGCGGTTAGAATATTTTATTTTAAGTGCCTTTCCCTGCCAGTGTAAATCTAGTAAATTAGTCACAATCAATTCTTAAAATTAAAGTATTCAGAAGTGTAAAAGTTGAAAAAAAAGTAATAAGCTACCCAATTTGTATGAGTAGCTTCTCTTAATCTATATTTTTCTTAACTGCGCAAACTTCCTTTCAACCAAGGCCGATCTCGATAGGGGCCAATCGGAATTTGGATAAGACTGGTTTTTTCAGTAGAATCCAGCTGATAAATCTCGTCACATGCATTCGCATCAAAATCGAGAAGCGGGTGCCCCCCCATTCCGTTGGCTAATGCCGCTATCAGTAATCGCTGTACCAACATACCCGCTTCCATTTGCTGGATACGATATCCTCTATATCCAATTGCTTCAATTAAATGATCCTTATCCCCTACTACATGCAGGCAGAGAGGCACTTGAAACAAATTAATATTCGGACCAGTCAATCCGCTTTGCAGCCTGAAGCGGTGATCTCCAGGATCTATCGATCGAATTGAATGATCACTACTGTCATAATAATAAGCGCCATTTGGAATGCCTTCAACATTATAAAAGCAGCCATATAAGGAAACACGCGGCTTGTTCTTTATATGAATTTCATCCAAATCATTTCGATACGAAAAGGAAGCAGCCGCCTCATTCAGCAGATATGCTAGTTGAATGGGGCTTACTTTTCCCAATACAAAATCCAAGTCAGGTGAATATCGCTTTTTGCAGATTGAAGCTAGATCATACGACAAGCGTTCAACTTGTGGCAGAGATACAGCTTGACCGT
This sequence comes from Bacillus sp. JJ1474, assembly GCF_036965225.1. NCBI lineage: Bacteria > Bacillati > Bacillota > Bacilli > Caryophanales > Bacillaceae > Bacillus > Bacillus sp. JJ1474. The sequence continues at coordinate 25,806 of NZ_JBALPC010000043.1, forward strand.
TCCGATGCACACGATCTCTCGACTGGATCTTTCGAAACGACTGTGTTGTTTCCATCATAGATGCTTCATTTATCCTTGTTAACATCGAATAGTCTGCACGTCTCTTTGACCGTTGAAAATGATGATGATGAATCTCCGGCAGCTCTCTGCACAATTCTTCAGAAGTGATTACCCCGTCTTTGTCCCCTAGGTTAGAAGTCCAATTTGTTGGTTCAATCGATAGAGGTATAACTGCATACACGCTTTCCTCCTGTTCGGGCAAACCAAGCAGATGATTCAATGTCCGATCAAGAAATTGATAATATACCCCTGATGCGTAGCCAAAACGTTTCGACACTTCCAGCAGTTGCCCAATTAGCACACCAGCATCCAACCCTTGCAGCCGGTAGGAAAAGTTATGATACTTAAAGAAATTTTTCCAAAACATATTCGAAACAAAAACAGTGCCAAAACACGCAGACATATCACAGCCATTCCCAAGAGCCTTGGCTATATATGAATCGAAATTTCCTTCTCGCAGCAGCACTAACCGGTGATGTGCCACGTCATAATGGTACACACCAACAGGCAAATCCTCCAATTTTAAATACATATATAATTCGTTTGGATACAATCCCCCGCCGGAAGGAATGAATCGCCTATACGAATGCATTAGTTCCATTCTGTTTTCTGTAGAATCTAATGGAGAGACTGATTGGGAAAATTGGTTAAGGCCATTCACATACCATAGAAAATGACCGATTGTGCGAAGGTCAAGCTTTTCAGGTATTCCCCTTCCTTCTAGCATAAGCGGTACTTCTAGAGATAACGGTACTACCGGTAAGTCACGGTAGAGCTTATATGCTAATGGCGCATCAGCCCAATCTGCTTCCCAGCCCTGCGGAATTATCTTTTCAATATCAAAATGGAGATTGTGCAGAAATGTCTCAAGATTCATCTAACTTACCTCCCAGCAACCGCTTATGGAAACGGATGCGGATATGGATTGAGCTGCTCATATGTCAGCGGATGTTTCGAGTAGCCAAGTTCCATTGGTACTGTTAACACTCTATCCAGCCCGAATACACGGGTAAGATGGTGTCCGAATGTCATCGGCAACATTCCCGGAATCAGCACTTTAACGCAATACAATCCGTTTCGTTTCGTTTCCGATGCCGTCTGGTCCACCACAATGACATCTAGATTTAATCGGCGAAATTCCAGCAGAATATCCCGCAAATCATCGGTCAAGTCTTTATGCTTGGAATTCCATTTGAATTCCTCGTCAAACGTCCTCATTGGACGGTTCTCGTTCAGCAAAAACTTCAGGCGCTCTTCCGCTTGCGGTAATCCGTAAAGCATCCCATGATGATTCATTTTCCGTACAAGTGTAGAATCTTGCAACATTCGCACATACTCTTCTTTGTTCGCTTCAAAATCCGCGTCAAGAGTTAGCATCATGCCTGCCAATTCGTAAACCGCGCTTTTCGCTGCTCGTACTGGGTCCAAATGTGCACCAGCAGCGCAAATAATATTTAGTCCCTTTTCTTTCTTGTTTTTCGCCAATGCCAATACGCTTGGAATTCCATTCTCCATCGTCGAGTTATAAAAATACAATTCATATCCTGCAACCGCACGTGCACGTTCGATCATCAATTGTAATTCTTGGTCGTTTGCGGAATAAGGGTCAAGACGAGGGAGTGGTAGCTGGGCGTACCAAGTCATCAAAAATGAATCACGCTCTACCACTTCCATTATTCCATAGAAAATGGCCTCCTCTAAACTTCCTCCCAAAGCACATCCGTTGGAAGTTTCATAGACAAAGCCCTCATCGCAACCCAAACTGTAATAAGCAAGCAGCTCTGGAACTAGAATCGGACGCTCTTGCATAAACGAATAGCCCCATACCCAATTCATTGAGCGTTCGGAATGAAACGGTTCGAACGGAAAATCAGGTAGTGAATACTGATCCTTAGTGTGTACGCCTACTTGGAAAGGATTGAGTGCTAGATGTTTTAGGTTTTGGAAACTGTCATAGACGACTGTCCGCTTTCCATGCGGAGACAAACCGCAGTACCTCTCCAAGCCTTCTAAAATAGCTGTCGATTCACTTACCGCATATGAATTGGTCCTGCCTCCCACTCCTTCGTCTCCCGAGAACAACGGCAAATTGACACCTACATCGGCAAATGGTGTCTTAATGTCACACATTTTTCCATTTAAAAAGCCAGTCCGATGGTCCAAATAATCTTTGACAAGAATTTTATTCAGTTCATCCATCGATCGGGTGCGGTAACTATCATGACTGATTTTCGGGCTGGGCTGCAGCGATATTTGGGCCTCAGTCGCTGAATCGTCAGGTAATTGTCCACAAACTGCACACAAGGAGTCCGGCAAAAAGAATTGCCGTGAACTATTCAATGTTTTTAGATTGATTAATAATATATGATTTTCCAGGCGCGACTTATCACCTTGCAAAATGCTTTCCACCTCTGCTTCAATTAGGTGGGTCATCTGTAAAATTCCCGTTCGCGATGCCCAAGGATCACGCGGTTTTCCTCCTTGGTTAACAAGTCTCTGCTCAATCTCCCACATCTCATTACGATCTCGTCCGGCCATAAGACGTCTAATGTTTGCACACTGGGAACACCCTGGCTTGCCTTTTTGAACCAAGGGGCCGACAACTCCCTCTCCGAATGAAACGAATCCTCGCAGCCAAGGGATACCGGTTATTTGCGATAACTCTTCTGCCTTTTGATGAACTGAGGGATTCCAAGTATCATGCAATACAAGAACCAATTTAGCCACTTGTGGTAGATCTGTCTCAAAATCAGCTAGGCGAACGATCTCGTATTGAGTGGATAGTTCTGCAGAAACGCTGTCTGCCAACAATCCTCTTCCGACAACTACTACGACAGCACTCACTGGGATTCCTCCTCCCGTATCATCACACCATAAATCCCTTCCAGTCCCATTTTCAAAAATGGTTCCATCTCTACTTCGAAGACAAGAAGCTGCTTGTGGCTTCTTTCTAACGTTTTTATTGCTAAATGAAGCAAAGCTGGTTCTGTAGGCACTTCACACTCATGAATAACAAGGCTTCGATGCTCACTTTCTTCCAGACGTACGCTTGAAACCTCCACCACCTTTGTCGTAAGGAAAGCCGAATCATTTTGTACTATCATAATCACATGTTGCAGAACATTTCGTAACGCCCCTGTGATATTCAACCCTACACTGCCATACCAGCTTCCGTTCGTACCAATCCATACTACGGGGAATCCGGCCAATTCCTCCCCTAAACCTATTATTGGTTCTCCCCTCATCATCGTTAGTGCCTGAAAATAATAACGACAACGCTCATCCTCTATCTCACTTAAGTACACCCGTGAGACAGAATTTTTCTGATGGACCAATTGTTTGTTTAGTTCCATTTCCAAACACTTTTGCAATCCGCGGCCAACACCTTCTGCAAATGTTTCCCCGGCTCCAAAACCAATATTCTTCTGGTCTGTTAAACTGCTAACCACACCATTGTGTAGGGGCAGAGAAGTAATGAGAAGATTAGTAGTTTGTGATACATAAGCCTCGATTCCTGACAGTCCTGCTTCTTTCAGTGCCTCTTCATGTGTCAAACCGGTAACAATCATCTCAGGCAACAGCTCTGCTGGTCCTTCCGACAGCAAGTCAACTGCCTGAACACGACACTGAGCGAGCGGCAGCTGCTTTAAGTCCCCCTCTTCCCAAATATGAAAAATGCCTGATTCAGCTGATGTTAACTGGCTAAAGAAAAAGAGTAATTTACTCGAATCACCTTTATTCATGCTACGTTCAAGCCATGAATCTATATCTTGTACCCATTCAGCAGACACACCACTAGCGACCAATGGGTGTGGCACGAAGGAATGCCAGCTTCCTTCCAGCGTATTCAGATTAAGCAGGAAAATTTGATTATTCTGTTCCGATTCCCTCACTTTCGTACTCTCTTTGAATAATTCAAACACGATTACATTAGCCAACATCGCTCCCGCAGTAGATGAGAAGGCGGTTAACTGCTGGTCTCTAAAAAATACAGATTGATGGATACGGTTCCAAGCTGACTCCCAGCATGCACTAGAGTCTGGATGCACCAAAGGACCTGCAAGTCCCACCTGGTCTAGGCAAATAGCTGGTATAAACACCTTCTTTTCTTCCCTGCAAATCCTATGAAGATCCCGCAGTTCCTCTATATCATCCTTTTGCGAGATATACAAAATTGATTGATAATCCTGCACAATTTCACGCCATGAACTCTCGCTTTTATCCTGAAGGATGACCTCCTCTACAGCTATTTCATGGTCTGATTTACGTGCATGTTCCTCCAATTCTGTTATACGCCGTCTATTTGTCTGTACCGAATCCGTAATTAGTACATGAAACTTTGGCAAGCCTGATTCAAGTAAAGCTGAAACCAAGGAAACAAAAAAAGGACCGGAGCCAACTGCCAAAACCTTTGCTTGACGATAGACTTGAAACCGGTACGCACCCGAGTCACCGAAACTGTCTAAAAATTCTATTTGAGAAGCATGCTTATTACGTATCTGATCCGTCAGTTGATGTGGACGATCTTGGCTTACATCCCTTACAAACCCGTTTTGATAAAGCACTTCTGCAATTTCATACACCCGATCCCGATATGGATCCGGCAATCCGTCAGTCAAATTAGCCAACGTGTACTCCCCGTTGAACATAGGCACCAGCTTTTCAACCCACTTATCGATCATATTGCCTTCCATCCGAAACGAACATAGGTTATTCCGAAAATATACTCCACTGTTGGGATCTGGGAAAAAAAATGTATCCCCTTTCACTCTCAAACGCATAGACGGGGTTAAATTCGTCATTTCGCTCCTCCTTACTCGTGAGCTGTACTTCAATCACCATATTATTTTCACTATTACCCTATGTACCGAAATTTGTCCTATATGTCTCATCTTTTAGAGAAAAGCCCCGGCAAAACAACTTTGCGGGGGCAAATCTTCTCCATTGGCAACCATGTTTTTCGATAAAATACTAAAAACTGATTAACGGCAACGTCCGAAACCGCCGCAACGTCCGAAACCGCCGCAGCGTCCGAAGCCGCCACAGCGTCCGAAGCCGCCACAGCTGCCGAAACAGGAACCAAAACCGAAACAAGAGCCAAATCCGAAACAAGAACCAAAACCTAAACCAAAACCAAAACAAGAACCAAAACCCATAGTGCCAAATTGTCGATCCATGGATTCCTGATATGGATCCCAAGGAATTGCCGCGTTTGCGTAGAAATCACCAACATTCAACATTTGGAGATCTCTTTGAAAATCATACATTTGCATAGCCTCCCTATTTTTTATACAGGTGTCTAGCAACAAGGAATAATCACAGCTTAGCCATAATGAATAGGTTAACGCACCTATACCTTTCCTCAACAAATTATGTAATGCGTTTGGGTATTGTTACCAAAGTAAAAGCCTATTTTAATTGCCAGATCACTATCTATTAAAAAACATCCAGGACACATGTTATGACCTTGGATGTTCAGAGTTATTTAAAATCTTTCAATTTTTCAATGTAATTTTTCACCAAATTTAAAATAGACCATTTAAATTTGGCTGTCCTTCTATTTAAATATTCCTCTTTACTAATGCTTTTTGCATCATCACTAATTCATTAGCCAGCTCTTTAATACGATTTAATATATCCTCATCTACTATTTCATTTTTATCATTAAAATGACTGTGGTTTACGTAAACATAGCTTGGCGCCACATAACAGCGGTAATATCCGGCAATTGGCCTTAACTGATTTTCTATTACGAGGTAGTGCTGATAGGTCCCTCCATTAGCTGCAAACCCCATCACCTTATGTCTGAAAACGGATGGGGGCAATAAATCAAAAATATTTTTTAATGGCGCGGGAAAAGAACCATTAAAGATTGGAAATCCTATTAAATATAAGTCCGCCTCAGAAACTGCTTTCATCACTATTTTTGTATCATTATT
>NZ_JBALPC010000043.1:31840-45261 GCF_036965225.1 Bacillus sp. JJ1474
CACAAAATTCTACTTCATAATTTCGTAAATCAAGAAGTTCTGTATCAATTTCAGGGTGTTTTGTTTTGATTATTTTAAGCACTGAATCTACTAAAACGGCAGTTTTTGACCCAATAATTGTTCCTGAAATACCTAGTATCTTCATCTTAAAAGACTCCATCCCATATAATATTTTTCTGTAAATCCCCTCATATTTAGCTTACAGCTTCAAGCCCCATTTTATGCTTTTCAGAAATAAAACGAGTTTCTTTAGTATTAACCTTGTATAAAATTAGTGATTTTAATAAAAAATAAGAAAAAAACGATAGGAGGGACAAAAATGGGCCTAGTGAAAGCATTTAATGATTGGAGAGCAGCAAGGTATGAAAACCATGTTGCCCAAATGAAGGACATGAACAAATGTCCTGAATGCTATGGAAGAGGCTTTATGCCTTATCCAGCGAATGAATTCGCCTTTTATGGCAATTTACTCGATTGTCCAGGCTGTAACGGCAGCGGCGATTACGGGGATTGGAATGAGTTAGTCTGACAAGCGCTTTAACATTAATCGAAAGTTCCTGCAATAATGAGACAAAAACGATTGTCGTCTTGTAAAACTGCGCTTACGGACACCAGTTCCGTAATGTTTGATAAAGTTAGATAATCCATAATGTTTGCGGACTAAGGGTCTGTTATTTTGTAAAAATGCAGTATTTTCTTGTATATTTTCGTAATTAATGTACTTAGTGTCCGCTTACGCCTTAAATTAGGTCTTTTAATGAGATTAACGGATTTAATGTCCGCATTTAGTTAAAAAGTAAAAAATAACGCTCAAATCCGAGCGTTATTTTTTATTAATTTGTTATGCGATTTATCTGTTGATTAAAATGTTAATTGAGATTTTTTTTCTTTACTTAATCGGAACGATCTATTACAAACTTACATATTATTCATCGGATTCTTCACTTTGTCTATTTGTTTGTGTAGGAAGTGTATCCCAGAAGCTTGTATCGGCTGATTCAATTGATCCGTCAGCGATTGCACGAACAGTTGCATCTAGTGTAGTAATCGTTTGTTTAATTAAATAGCCATTACTCTTTTGGCCAATCGCATAAGATTCAATATAATGATCAGACATGCCGCGCATTTCAAACAATAAAGTAGAAATATCATAATATGCAGCAATTCCATTACGTCCAATATTATTAGTCGAGCCTCCAGAATATTTTCCAAGATGCCCCCAGCCTGTAGGTTGAATCGCATTAAATACGACTGATCCTAGCTTTTTTGATCCTTCTAACACTTCTGGTTTCACACTTGGACTAGTCGGATAAAGGATGGAACCAGAAACAAGCTGCCCTTCTGTTTCACTTAGCGTTCCTTGGTGATGCAGGTCAATCAAATAATCAATCTCGTATTTTTGAAGAACATTTTCATGCAAAGCCCTTGCTTCAGGCTCCATTTGACTAGGAGCTTTATCATGCTCTCGGTTTAAATCAACATAATTAGCATTGTAGCGTGTTAAATGTCGATCTCCATCTGCTAAATAATTTTCAAGTGAGAAATCAACATCTCCCATCGCTCCATCGGCATTTAACATCGGAATAATAAGAACGTTTACATTATCGAGCACACCTTTTGTCTTCCCTGTTCCCAGATGTTTAATAAATTCTAGAGCCCCTTCAGTTGTAAGCTGTTCATTTCCGTGCTGCTGAGTTAGAAATAAAATAGTCGGGTTAGCTGGATTCGAAATATATTTTGCCATGTAAATATCACGGCCTTTGACAGTTTGGCCAATTACCTCCAGCTCCATTGCCTGTTGCTTAGCATCCTGGGTTTTCAGATATTCAACTAAACTATCATATGTATGAAGAATTGATGTTTGAATTGAACCGTTCCCAGCACCTGGCCCATTCCCAACAGCTTGTACGGGCATGGAAACAGCTGTTACTGCCCCTAATGCCATTAAACTTGATAATGAAACAGAAAGTACCTTCTTTTTTAAGCTCATAAACGTTCCTCCCAATTCCGATTTGATGTTACACGCTCATTGTACGATTTGAGAGAAATTATGTTAATAGAGTGACTGACCTAATTGTTTGACAAAATAGGCTATATCAATTGTAGATATTTATCCAATAATAGGGAAAAAATGTATAAAATATATATATTATGGGGGATCTGTCACTTATATTGATCCCCACAGTCATTAAAATTTAGTGCAAAACACCTCTATTATTTATTTCTTCCTAAAAAGCATTTGAAAGATGCTACTTCCGACAGAGTGAAATCTGAAAACAACGGAAGAATAATGTCGAAATATCAGCCAAGCCACTAGGAATTTAGGTCGAAAGTTGGAAGAAATTTGTTTTTTTAGTCTAAACCTGAAAAAGTCCCTCTACCACTTTTCCTTCTCTTCCGTGAGTTGTTTCAGCTTGTGATAGAGAATTCCAAATCGCTTCCTCCGTGACCTCAGCAGCTGCAGTAAAAATTTGGTTAAAGATTGGCTGGTCCTCCCTAATGAATCTTCCTGTATCATAATTCTCTTTGGAATAATGAGAAATTGTATTAGCAGTTGAAAAAGCAATAACAATATCCCCACTGCCATGGCCAAAATGGCTTCCAGTTCTACCAAGACCGATGCCGCACCGCTTTGCAACCCTCTCAAGCTGCCGATCACTTACAGGAATATTTGTTGCTAGCACGATGATGATCGATCCATCTGATGTTTTCGAAATACTATTACCATTAAGCTCCCCATGAGAAAACTTTTCCTTTGGCAACTCTTCTTTAGAGCCAAAATTTGTTAAAACCATGCACCCAATTATGTATTCCTTTTTTTCCAATTCATCATAAATCACTCTCGAGGAACTTCCAATCCCTCCTTTATATCCGAAGCAAACCATTCCCTTGCCAGCACCTATTGCTCCCTCTTGTGAAAGATTTATTGTTGCAGATGTAATGGCTTCAATCGCATGACTAGATTGTACAGGGAATTTTCGAATGGAATTTAAGATTCCATCATTACATTCGCCTGTAACAATATTAATCGTTCCTGTTGTATCCCCAATCTCTGGGTTCATTTCAAGCATATATTCTAATGTCCCTTGGGTTACTGCTGGGACGCCAAATGTATTTGTTAACATAATAGGGGATTCTATAACACCTAGCTCATTCACTTGAATGAGTCCAGCCGTTTTCCCGTACCCATTAATAACATAGCTTGCAGCAACAACCTTTTCTTGAAAAAGATTACCGCCGTGTGGAAGAATCGCCGTCACTCCTGTGCACGCGTAATCCTCCCCATCCATTGGAAAATTAAGTGTTACATGACCTACTTTTACACCTTCTACATCTGTAATGCAATTTTTCTTGCCAGTTTTCAATGTACCTACTGTATATCCTCTTTCTCTAATTTTCTTGCCGGCTGATTTATACATGTCAATCCTCCATCAGTATTATTAATGTCTACTCATGTAAATCATAACAAAATTATTCCAAATTGTGCTATTGTTTGAAATCAAACTTGCAGGAGCAATTGTTGCTACTCCTAGAAATCTATTCTATGATATTATTATTTAAACAAAATCTTATTCTACTTATAAAGGAGACTAACCCATGCCCTCTTTTGTACATGAGCGAAATGGTGTATTCCCATCTGTATGCCCCCTCGATTGCCCGGATCAATGTGGACTTCTTCTACATAAAGAGGATGGAAAAATCGTAAAAGTGGACGGAGATCCTAATCATCCCGTCACGAAAGGGAATATTTGCAACAAAGTGCGTAACATGACAGCACGTATTAATGATGAAAACCGATTGAAATATCCGATGAAAAGAACAGGCCCGAAAGGAACAGAATCGTTTGAAAGAATTAGCTGGGGGGAAGCGATTAACACCATAACTTCACACTGGAAGGAACTCATCCAAACGGACGGACCTGAAAGCATACTTCCCTATAGCTTCTACGGAAATATGGGCAATTTAACAGCGGAAGGAATGGACCGCCGCTTTTTTCACAGGCTTGGTGCATCACAGCTAGACCGCACGATCTGTCAGTCGGCTGGGACAGTAGGCTATAAGTACACAATGGGCGGAAGTTTTGGAATCGATCCAGAGGAAACCATACATTCAAAGTTAATCATCTTTTGGGGCGTTAATGCCGTGAGCACAAATATGCATCAGGTCGCACTTGCACAAAAGGCTAGAAAAAATGGAGCAAAAATCGTTGTAATAGATGTTCATAAAAACCAAACTGGACGGCTTGCTGATTGGTTTATTCCAATTTTTCCAGGAACAGATTCTGCGTTAGCACTTGGAATCATGCATATTTTATTTGATGAAAATAGAGTAAATGAGGAATTTTTACAGGAGTTTACAGTCGGTCACCATGAACTCCGTGAGCATGTTAAGCAATATCATCCTACTGCAGTTTCTGAAATCACGGGTGTACCTATTGAGGATATTTATAAACTTGCACGTATGTACGGGGAAACCTCTCCATCTTATATTCGAATTGGAAATGGACTTCAACATCATGATAATGGCGGGATGGCCATCCGTACAATCGCCTGTCTGCCGGCTTTAACCGGACAATGGCTGGAAAAAGGCGGTGGCGCTATTAAGGGGAATTCTAGTTATTTAGCTCATAATTCCGAGGCTTTGCAACGTCCAGAACTATTGGAAAACAAAAACACACGGATAATCAACATGAACCAGCTTGGCCAGGCTCTCTTAGAGCTGGAGCCACGAGTTAAGTCCTTATATATTTATAGCTCTAATCCGGCTGTTGTTGCCCCTGAAGGTAATAAAGTTAGAAAAGGACTAGAGCGTGATGATTTATTTGTTGTTGTTCATGATTTATTTATGACAGAAACGGCAAAATACGCTGACATTGTGCTGCCAGCAACCTCATCCTTTGAAAATATGGACTTTTATAGCTCGTATTGGCACCATTTCATTCAATTGCAACAGCCCGTAATCGAGCCTCATGAAGAAGCAAAATCGAATGTTGATGTTTTCCGTTTGCTTGCGGATGGGATGGGCTATCATGAACAAGCCTTTAAAGATACGGAAGAGGACATGATCAGACAATCTTTAGATAATCCAACTAATCCTTATATTGATGCCATAAGTTTTGAGGGCTTAGTTGAACAGCAATATATGAAGGCAAATGTCAAACCATTATTTCCTGGAAAGCTATCAACACCAAGCGGAAAAATTGAACTTTATTCTGAACAAATGAAGCGAGAAGGGTATCCGGCTCTTCCAACCTATATACCAATTCATAAAGATGAAGATTTCCCATTTTTATTCGTTCCAGCGCCTAATCATAATTTCTTGAATTCAACTTTTTCCAATAATGAGAAGCATGTTTCCCTAGAAAAGGATCCTAAGCTTCATTTAAATCATGAGGATGCACATGAATTAGATATTGTAGATGGAGAGACTGTACGGGTTTGGAATAATCGCGGAGAATGTGAACTAAAGGCAGCTGTTGGAGATTTGGTCCTTCCGGGTGTGGTCGTTTCTCAAGGATTATGGGCAGATACCCCGGGTAAAAAACACCATGTAAACTCACTTACACCAGACCGGATTTCAGATATGGGCGGCGGAGCAACCTTTTTTTCCGGACGGGTGAAGGTGGAAAAGCTAAATGTATCAGATGGAATCAATAAATAATTTGTTCATAGATTTGAATAGTTATTACTAAAACGCTTGGAATTAGTTTCCAAGCGTTGCTTTTTTTAATCTGCACTTCGTTTATTCTCTATACATTTAGCGTGACGCTTTAGGCGGTTGGCACACGTCGCATTTGCGTTGGTGATTATTTTTAAACTTCGTAAATGTTTTTTCAAAATTGCTGCCACATGCACATTTAAATAATAACTTCTGAGAAAAACCGTGATATTCCGTTGCTAGCAACTTACTATCCGAATTTTTCTCAACAAATTCTTTAATTTTACCGATTGTCCATCGTTTATTCATGCTCTTACACCTCTCTATTTTACCCTTCCGGCATCCGTCCATATTGAGCAAAATCTGTAATTATCATAAGTTTCTCATTATAACATGATCTGTCACACTATTAAGCAGACGTAATATTGAATATCTTTCTATCCATTTAGTCCTGATTAAACCACAATGGATCTTTGTCATCAACATCACCGTTATAATTGATTAGAATCTCATCTCCTGCTTTAATATCTGTAAAAGCATAGAAGTCGAATGTATGATTTTCAAAATTAATCTCATAAATAGCATTGGGTTCATAAGAATGATTAAACAACATTCCATAACCAAGAAGGATCGCAGAATGATTTTTCCCATACTCAAAAGCGTAATCAGCGAGTAGGGTCTGCTCAATGTACTGATGCTGGTCGTTTGGATATGAAATGACAGGCGCTTCATGTAAAAGCTCTCCTTTTTTGATATCACATGTTGCAAATACCCCTCTATTGAATTCTCCATTACTTAGTGAAGATGTTTTTACCTCAATCATGTTGTTTTCCTTCTCACTTTTAAAATTTTTCTTTCTAACTGTAACATTAATTTGAACAATATGCTCTATTTATTTCGAAAAGAGTCTTTCCGATTTATCATAAGGATATGTACTCGCTAACTATTTCCATACCTTTGGTTATTTCCAAGTTCTTTGTCGTTTGTTGCGGAGTTATGGTTGGATCGTTCAAGACAAAATTATAGTATCACTCCTGAAAAATCCCCGCTCAGCACTTCCTTCTCATATTGATTTTTGCATAAAAAGGAAGCAGAGATACGAGTTCTATTATTCTGTTTTTCGAATTGCTCAATTGTTACTTCACAAATGATCGTATCTCCTGTAAAAACTGGTCTCAAAAACTCAAAATTCATCGTACGAGCGAGTACGTTGTTATCTCCGCCAATTTTTGTTGGTAATGTAGCAGTCAACAATCCTTGAACGACAAGCCTCCCTTGTTCATCAGGATGAATATGGTGATTCCCCTCATCCCCAGATATTTTTGTAAACAATTCCACATCTTCTTTTGTGAATTTCCGTTCAAATGTAATAATATCGCCTACTGTTAAAGACAATTCTTTTCTCCCCTTTTTATTTTCAATTATTTTAATAATTTGAGCGGACATTGAGTGCACTATTTACGAAAAAACACAGGAAATTACTGCTTTTTTACAAAATTGCGGAACCTATGTCCACAAACATAAGGAATTAATTCATTTTTGCTCAAATAAAGGAACAGATGTCCGCCAAGTCTAGATAGAAATAAAATAGCGTCCCACCCTTTTAGTTATGACAGAAAATCTTGAGGTTTCCAATCTTTTGGCTTAATACCCTTATTCATCCATTCCTTTTGTGGCGGTTGATATGGGGCAGTGGCCATTAAATGATTGTTATGCCAGCTTGCTGCCCCGGAACGAATCATTTCATCGAGGAGAATTTGTATAAATTCCTCAGGCTGAAGCTGGAAAGTGTAACGTGCAAAGTCTTGGAACCAACCACAATTTAGAAGATACTGATCGATTTCTTCTTTTGCCAATCCGTTTTTAATGATTAGGGTGAATGAAAAAATCCTCTTGCAGGCATGCCATGAGATTTTTTCTGGTGCCTTTAGCCACTTTTCAAACCGTTCCCTTGCAAAATCAATGGCAGCATGAGGATTCTCCATTTGTGGTCCATGTCCTGAATATGCCTGTTTTATCTGGAGCTTGGACAGCCGATCCAGACTTTCGATAGATCGATGGATCGATGCAACACCCTCTCGAAAGATATTTAACCAGCCGATATCATTTTTGTGAAATAGATCCCCGGAAATTAATATTTTTTCTTCAGGATCATATAAAGAAATATGCCCTAACGTATGTCCCGGTGTGTGCAAGACTTTAAAAGTTCTACTTCCCGTATAAATTTCATCGTTATCTGAAAGTTTCCTATCTACTCGGTAAGGTTCTACAGGCTGATCTAACCATTCCGCACTACAGGCTTCAGGATCACAAGAATTAATAATTTCGGCATCCCATTTATGAGCAGCAATCTTCACATTGTAATTTTTTTGAAGATGAAAATTCCCACCTACATGGTCACTATGATAATGTGTGTTCACTATAAGGTGTAATTCTTCTGGTGAAACACCATGATCTTTTATTAGTTGCTCAGTTTCTTTCACATCACTCCCAAAACCAGTATCAATAAGAATCGGGAGCTGATCCTGAATTAGAACCATGTTTGCACTTGGAAATTTTCTTTCAAAAAAAATAATCCTAGATTTTTTCAAACGGTATCCCTCCTACACCATTATGGTTGAGCGTTCGCTCAATTTTATTATAAATAATTTACAGAATATTTAAAATAAAATTCATCCCAATAACTAATTTGTCACATCAATTAAATTAAAAAGGGCCTTCCCAGTTAAAGCAAAGCACCCTGTTACTTGAAATTTTTTTATGAATCGTACTAGCAAGACAACATTTTTTCAACTAAAAATGAGCAAAGACTCAACCCTTTAAACTTGTTTGTATGTTTACGATGATGAGTAATACTAATATTATATCTGTTGCACTAGATAGTTTAATAGTCTTCACAATCTTTGCACTTACAAAGAAAAAGGGCTGCCATAGCAACCATTTTCTACATTCATGTTTTGTTTAAATAGATAGAACCTTATTTTTTCGGCATTCTCGACAACTTAATAAAAACTCCTAACCCCGCTAAGAAAAACCCTAAACAAAATAAGCTAGCTGGACTCCCCCAAACTATTTCACCCATTTAAAAACCCTCCAACACTAATTTTAGGTATATTTTACCATGTTTATAATAAATTTTGAATATTTTTATTAATTTGTGAGAAAAATTTTTGGGAACCTTCTATGACGAAAAAGATAGCTTACGCAAATATTTTCTTTCAGGCTTGTTAAACTCACGTTAGTAAAAAAAGAGTCTCCACTTATTGTAGAAACGCATTTTTCTAGCTTAATAGAAACCTAGTATAGATACATATAAAAACAACAACTAGAACCCAACGTATGCTTGTTCAATATCCTTTAAATCGGTACATTTTCAAAATGTTCAACTATTGGAAATGGGTCGTAGAAATGATGTAATTGTTTTTTCCATTCTTGATACTCTTTTGATTGTCTAAATCCAATTGTATGATCAACTAAAGTTTCCCATTTCACAAGTAATAAATATTTCCCCTCAACTTCTATACATCGTTGTAATTGGTGGGATATGTACCCTTTCATTGATGAAATAATTTCTGATGCTTCACGAAATGCTTCTTCAAATTCCACTTCCATACCTATCTTAACTTGCAGCATTGCAGCTTCTAATATCATACAATTACCCCCATTTTACGATTATACCATCTGTGAATTTTCTCCTTTTGATCTCTTGGAACCATTCGTACAATATAAAATTTTTATATTTGAAAAAGACTTTTTAACCACTGTTCATCCCATTGGAAATAAATTCCATCATTTTCCTTTTGTAAAAATAAAGCTTTAGGGTAAGGTAAAGCAAGTTCAGGCATATTACTGGGACTAAAATATTGTAGTTCAGCAGTTTCGTTATCAATTGGACCTAATTCACCACTTTGAATAACGCAATCAAACATATAGCCGATATACTCCACTTGATGACCATTAGGATATTCGTAACGAAAGTCTTTCCCACCAAATACGCCTAATAACTTTTTTGGCACAACATATAATCCCGTTTCTTCCCATACTTCACGAACAACTGCTTCGGCAGGTGCTTCTCCAAGTTCAATTGCACCAGCAGGAAGACTCCACTTCTCGCCATTCCCTTTGTTTTGTAATAAAATTTCACCCAAATTGTTTCGAACAATTCCTGTTACACTTGGCATAAAAATAAGTTCATTACCGACTTTTTCTCGGAGGTTTTTATAATAATCCGACATTGCCATTTTTCTACCACCTTGAAATATTAATTTCTATTTATATTCTCTCCGATATACAAAAACACCTGTTTTTCTTCAACTAAACTTCAATTATCTTAATAACTCCTGCAGAAAAGACGTTTATCCCACTTGGATCAAACACATAAATCTAGAATGAAGATTAATTTTTGATATGAAATGGAAATATTAAAAGACCAAACCCCTCGATTTGGTCTGAAAATTTTTTAAGAAACTTCTTTCTTACTCTTCTGCCGATTTTAATTCATCCTGTTTTTTCTTATTAATATTATGGATTACAAAAGTTCCTATGAAAGCTAAAATCAGAATTCCGAAAAAGATTAAATGGTGTAATTCAATTCCAAATACACTAGCAAACATTTTGGCTGATATAATTGCGATCAGAATAAATGCAGTGTTTTCTAATTCAGGTACTTTTTCAATTAGCACAAGAAAAACTTTAGCAACGGTCCGCATCATTAATATGCCAAGCATGCCCCCGATTAATAAAATCCATACTTCTTCCGAAACAGCAAAGGCAGCTAAAATACTGTCAGCAGAAAAGGCTAAGTCCATCAGTTCTACCGAAATAACCGTTGCCCAGAAGATTCCGATTGTGCGGACGAGCCAGCTTTCTTTTTTCATGCCACTTGTTTCTTCATCGTCTTCACCCATCCAGAAATGCTTAATGACAATCCAAGCTAGATAAGCAGCCCCCAGAACCTTTATCCACCAGAACTTAATTAACAGCATTCCAAGACCGATAAAAATGAATCGGAAAAAATAAGCACCGATTAATCCATAAGTTAAAGCTTTTCTTTGCTGCTCTTTAGAAAGATGCTTGACCATTACAGCTAAAACTAAGGCATTATCCGCAGATAATAAACCTTCTAGTATAACTAATGTACCTATATAGCCCCATGATACAGGATCAGACAATACTTTGGCCCACATTTCCCAATCAAAAAAAGAAGCATAGGTGTCTAATAAAAGATTAAGAATTTCCAAATGAAAGACTCCTTTAGATAACTACGAATACCTATATTTTTTACCGAAAATTATCACTTCCTTAGGATTCTCACTAATGGAATAAATATGCAAAATCTGCGATAGTCTTTTTCCCTTTTTCAATGAATAGAAGATATATAAAAATTTTTTGGACAGGAAAAGTGCAATATCGGAAACTTGTCCAGAAAAACCGAATGCTGCTATTTTAAAGGCTGAATACCGTTTCAAACTCTTGCTTTGGCAGTGGTTTGCTTATGTAATATCCTTGAATTTCATCACAACCGATCTTTTCTAATATATGAATGACTTCCTCCGTTTCTATCCCTTCAGCAACAACCTTTAGATTCAATTCATGTGCAAGAAGTGTAATAGCCTTTACAATAGCAATATCATCTGAATTCTTAGCCACTTCCTGTATGAACGTTCGATCAATTTTCAAGGAATGAATTGGAAATTTCCGTAAATAATTTAGTGACGAATACCCTTTGCCAAAATCATCAATGGCTACAGTCACACCCATTTTTCTCAATTCATTTAGGCATGAAATACATTCCTCTGCATGATCTATGAAACTATTTTCCGTAATTTCAATTTCAAGAAGATGTGGCGCAAGCTCCGTTTTATCTAGCACTTGCTTAATAACATGGTGAAAATTAGGCAGTCGGAAATGAAGAGGTGAAATATTAACTGAAACTTTAACTGGCTTGGAAAAAAGAGTTTCATTCCATTCCTTATTTTGCTTACAAGCCTTTTCCAACACCCATTTATCTAATTTATGAATAAATCCAGTTTCCTCTGCAGTAGGAATGAAATCATCAGGTGAGAGTTTTCCGAGATCAGGGTTATTCCAGCGTATTAAAGCCTCTATCCCATTAATTTCTTTCGAAACTAAGTTCATCTTTGGCTGAAAATAAAGTTCAAATTCATCATTCTCTATGGCATTTCGTAAATGATATTCAATTGATAACGCTTTCTCCTGTGAATGAGACATATCTTTTTCATAAATATTAAATGTATTTCGGCCTTTTGATTTCGCCCTATACATCGCTGCATCCGCATTTTTTAATAATGTCTCACAATCATCCCCATGGTCAGGGAAAATACTAATTCCAATACTGCATGAAGTGAAAATTTCCAAATTGTTTAATAGCATGATTGATTGATCAAAAATAGAAAGTATTTGATTTGCCGAATGTATTGCGCATTCATAATCATTAATTTTTGGATAGAGAATAATAAATTCATCTCCAGCAAAACGGTAAATTTGTGCTTTTTGGAAGAGAGCTTTTTTAAGCAAAAAGGAAACTTTTGTAATTAATTGATCTCCCACTGCATGACCGAAAGAATCATTTATTTGTTTAAATCGGTCAAGATCGAGATATAATAAAGCAATTCTTTCATTTCGACTTTGGGAAATTGAGATTAAGTGATTTAAATCATCGCTAAACTTTCGTCTATTAGGTAGACTAGATAGTATATCGTGATAGGCCATATATTCAACTTGCTGCTGGGCGTGATGCAGTTCAGTAATATCATTCATGCAGCCAAGAATTTCTTTAATCTCTCCATGCTCATAAATTGGCGTTAAATGAGTTAATATCTGTCTCCCGCGAAATGGATATTGATAAGTAACTTGGCGGCCTAAAAAGGCCTGATGATAATATTGAATTAGGTTTTCGGTTATCTCTTTAGGAAATATTTCATGTACCTTTTTATTCTTCATATTTCCGTTCTCTAAACCTAATTTATTTGCTAATTGCCCCTCATTGAGTGTATATACATAATGATCATGATCCTTAGCTACTTTAAAGATTAGATTATTCATCGAGGCAACAATTTGCTGATAATCATTTTGCAAGGCCGTTAATAGTTTTTCTTGCGCAAACTTCCCTTCTGAAATATCAGTACGTATGGCAATAAACATAGTCGTTTTACCAGAGAGGTCCTTTAATGGCACGATGGTTGTCTTTACCCAATAGAAAGACCCGTCTTTTGCTTTATTCTTCACCTCACCTTCCCACACTTCTCCTTTATTAATACTGGTCCACATATTTTTGAAAAATTGCTTATCGTGATGGCCTGAATTCAGAATACGATGATCCTTTCCGATTAACTCCTCACGGCTATATTTTGAAAGCTCACAGAATTTGTTGTTAGCATAAATAATTTCTCCCTTAATGTTCGTAACAGCTACGATTGCTGAAACATCAAGTGCGAATTTTAGATTAGAATAGTCTTCAAGGAAAGAGCTAATCTCCTGAATATCCTTTTCCATTCCTAAAAATGACTGATAATTTTTATGACCAATTTTAAATAACTCTTTCAACGAATTAATCCATGGCTGCACTTGATTTTCTTCAAACATTCCAGCCATTTTCACACCCCTTTAAAATGTAAAAATATTAATAATGTTACATAAATATAAATCCATTAAACTAAGTAATAAGATCTATCATTATTCCAATTAAAAGATACACAAAACATTAAAACCCATCTAAAATCATGAATATTTAGTAAAAAATG
>NZ_JBALPC010000044.1:0-16510 GCF_036965225.1 Bacillus sp. JJ1474
TTTGTATATGTATTAATAGCGCTTGGGCTAACAATGGTATACGGAGTTTTAAAAGTTTTGCACTTTGCCCACGGTGTTATATATATGGTCGGAGCCTTCTCGGCTATGGTAGGAATTTTATATCTAAATCTTTCTTTTATTACCGCTTTGATATTTGCCTTAGTAATTTCCGGACTGGTTGGTGTAGGGATTGAAAAGTATGCTTATAGACCTCTTAAAGATGTCCATCCAATTACGGTTCTAATAAGTGGTGTAGGAATAGCTATATTACTTCAAAATTTGTTTCAAATTATTTTTACATCTGATTCTCATGCCTTTCCAAAAACAAATATTGCCGTACATAGTATTGATATTTTTGGGATTGCGTCATTAACGAATATTAAACTTTATATGATCATAATCGGACTTATTGTTTTAGCTTTGCTTTACCTCTTCTTGAATTTCACCAAAATAGGAATAGCTATTAAAGCAGTTTCTCAGGATCGAAAGGCAGCTGCATTAATGGGTATAAATGTTAATAGAATTGTCATGGTTACCTTTCTACTTGGTTCTATGTTAGCGGCTTTAGCTGGCATAATAACAGCGTTAAATTATAATTCACTATCGCCAGCTATGGGGGATATTCCCGGATTAAAAGCTTTCTGTGTTGTTGTACTAGGTGGTTTAGGTTCAATTCCTGGAACAGTCTTAGGTGGATTAATATTGGGAATAGCAGAGGCATTAAGTACAGGATATTTAGAAGGGATGCCTATTGATACGAATGCCATCGCTTTTATATTGCTGGTTGCTATTTTACTAATAAAACCTTCAGGAATATTCGGAAAGAATATAGAAAAAGTGTAGGTGATATCATTGTTGGATTTCATTAACCCATATTACGTAGATATTTTAATATTTTTAGTGATTAATATTCTTTTAGGCCTAGGATTGAATTTAACAACTGGGTTTGCAGGACAAGTTTCTTTGGGACACGCAGCATTCTATGGAATTGGCGCATACACATCAGCTATATTATCTGCTAATTATGGTGTGAATGTTTGGATATCCATGCTAATTGCTGTTGTAGTAACCTTCTTATTAGGTGCACTTTTAGGACTGCCAAGTTTGCGTTTAAGGGATGATTTTCTCGCAATTACAACATTGGGCTTGGGACTTGTTGCACACTCATTCTTTAATAATTCCAAAATTACAGGAGGGGCATATGGAATAAATTCTATACCCGCCCCTAACTTTTTTGGTATAGAGGTGGAGAATGTAGGATATCTCGTTTTGGTTGTAATTGCATTAATCGCAGCCATCTATATCATGAGGAAAATAACACGGTCTAGAATTGGGAGAGCTTGGGTGACTATAAGAGAAGATGAAACTGTAGCTCAATCGATGGGAATCAATACCATGTATTATAAAGTATTAGCCTTTGCAATCGGAGCAGCCTTTGCAGGAGTTGCAGGAGCCTTATTTGCTCATAAAATTTACTTTGTAAATGCTGACTCTTTTACGTTTACAACATCAGCAACTATCCTAAGTATGATAGTAATTGGTGGATTGGGTAGTATAAGGGGAACTTTATTAGGTGTGACACTTTTATACACAATACCGGAACTATTTCATATTTTTGATGTAGGAAACATTTTGAACTTAAATTATTTAGATAATTATAAAATGATTCTTTATGGATTACTTATGGTTTTAGTTATGAGATATAGTCCTAAAGGTTTGATAGACATAAAAAATAT
Source organism: Bacillus sp. JJ1474 (assembly GCF_036965225.1). Lineage (NCBI taxonomy): Bacteria > Bacillati > Bacillota > Bacilli > Caryophanales > Bacillaceae > Bacillus > Bacillus sp. JJ1474. Next base: position 1,737 of record NZ_JBALPC010000044.1, read on the forward strand.
TAAAATTAGAAATTTAAAACCAGCTGTGAAAAGTGGTGATCAGAATGTTGGAAGTTAAAAATGTATCAAAGTTTTTTGGTGGAATAACAGCTATAAATAATGTAAGTCTGAAGGTACAAAAAGATGAAATTTTTGGTTTGATTGGACCAAATGGTGCAGGTAAAACAACATTGTTTAATATGTTAACAGGAATTTATACTCCTAATAATGGTGAAATAGTATTTGAAGATACTATGATTCAAAAGTTAAAACCATTTCAAATAGCAAGATTAGGAGTTTCAAGGACATTCCAGAATATAAGGTTATTAGGTAATGAGACTGTTGCAGAAAATGTAAAGATAGGAATGTTTCGAAAGACAAAGTCGGGTTTAGTTTCTGCTATATTGAATAGCAAATTTCAACGGACAGAAGAGACATTTGTTGAAGAAAAAGTTAAACAAACATTGATGGAGGTTGGTTTAGAAAAGTATATGGATTTAAATGCAGGTAATTTATCTTATGGAAATCAGCGTAAGGTAGAGATAGCCCGTGCACTTGTATCTGATCCAAAGCTTATTTTATTAGATGAACCATGTGCAGGTATGAATGATACTGAGGTAGAAGAAATTAATTTATTGGTAAAAAGAATACGTGACAATGGGACAACAGTGATTATTATCGAACATAACGTCCCGATGCTAGTAGGATTGTGTGATAATATGGCTGTATTAAATCACGGTGAGAAAATTGCTGATGGTTCTCCTGAACAAGTTACTTCCGATAGTGCTGTAGTAAAAGCCTACATAGGAAGTGAAGAAGAGGAAGTGATTTAATTGCTAACAATAAAAAATCTAAATGTCTTTTATAACCAAATTCATGCAGTAAAAGATCTCAATTTGGAGTTAAATAAAGGAGAAATAGTAACATTAATGGGATCTAATGGTGCTGGAAAGTCTTCAAGTTTAAATGCGATTTCTGGATTAATAAAATCCTCAGGTTCAATACTTTTTAATGGTGATGAAATAAATAAATTAAGTCCGGATCAAATTGTAAAAAAAGGAATAGTAATGGTTCCAGAGGGTCGAAGGATTTTCCCGAAATTAACTGTTTTGGAAAACCTGCTATTAGGGGCATATACAAGAAACGTTACAAATAATGTAAAAGCAAATGAATTAGAAGAGATATTTGAATTGTTTCCTAGACTTGAAGAGAGAAAAAGACAATTAGGTGGTACTATGAGTGGCGGGGAACAGCAAATGTTAGCAATAGGCAGAGCATTAATGGGTAAACCAAAAGTTTTAATGCTCGATGAACCGTCAATGGGGTTAGCGCCAATCGTTGTAAAAGATATTTATGAAACGATTAAGAAAATTAAAGGTCAAGGTCTAACAATTTTATTAGTTGAACAAAATGCAAAAAAAGCATTATCTGTTGCTGATAGGGCATATATTATAGAAAATGGACAAATTAAATATCATGATAAGGCACGAAATTTATTAGAACAGGATGTTATTCAAAAGGCCTATCTCGGTGGCTAAATATTGTTCTTTTACTTATAAACTCAAAGAAAGTGCCTGAAGGTGTGTCGGCACTTTTCAAATCACCAATGTTTGTTACATGCATTACATTATTCGAGCAAGATTGAAAGAAATCACTAATTATCTGTATTATGCACTCATCCTGACGGGCGTGGGTGCATTTTTCTTTTATAATCTGCATGCAAATTATATCTGCATCCTCTGATTGAAATTGCTTTTAGATATTTAGGAGTTTCATATCGAATTTTTCGCAAAATAGTGCAAAATACATCTGCGATTTATTCAAGGAAACGCATTTGAAATTGAAAAGAAATGAAAGAATTATAGATTTGTAAACCAGAAAAATAGGAAAAAACAAAAATAAATACGTTAAATCAGAAAAATTCAGCTAGTTTTACTAACTTGGCACAATACTTGCAAAATAATTAAATAAGAATTTAATTAATTTAGTATTGGAGGAATTATTCATGTCACAACCAGAAATCTTATATTCCGTTAAAGCTCAAAGAGGACCAGAGCTTCGCTGTAAAGGGTGGAGACAAGAGTCCATTCTAAGAATGCTAGAAAATAATATGGAAAATGCGGAAAAACCAGAAGAGCTAGTCATCTATGGCGGAATCGGGAAAGCCGCCCGTAACTGGGAATCTTACCATGCGATTGTAAAGTCTTTAAAAGAGCTTGAAGATGATGAAACACTAGTTGTTCAATCTGGTATGCCAGTTGCGGTATTCAAAACTCATAAATATGCGCCTACAGTTGTTATGGCGACAACTAACATTATGAAAGCTGATTGGCCTACTTTCTATGATCTACAGGATAAAAACTTAACGATGTATGCGAACTACACAGCAGCTCCATGGGAGTATATCGGTACACAAGGTGTTATCCAAGGTACTTTCGAAACTTTATCGGCAATCGCACGCCTTCATTACAATGATTCACTTGTTGGAAAAATCCTTTTAACAGCTGGGGCTGGCGGAATGGGCGGAAACCAAACGAGAGCGATGACGATGCATGGTGGAGTAGCGATTCTATGTGACTCAAACGTAGAAATCATTAAGCGCCGTATTGAAAAGAAATTTATTGATGTTTTAGCCGATTCATTGGATGATGCGATTGCAATGGCTAAGCAAGCGGCTGCTGAAGGTAAGCCACTTGGTATCGCGGTAGTTGGAAACGCCGCAGATATTTTCGAAGAGGTTCTTGAAAAAGGGTGGCTGCCAGACATCTCAACTTCTATGACACCAGGCCACGATCCAATTTCTTATTTACCAGCTGGCTACACAGTAGAAGAAGCAGAAAAGCTTCGTGATACAGATCGTACCCTTTACTTAGAAAAAGCTCGCGAAACGATGATCCGTGAATTGAAAGCGCTAATCAAATTTATGGACTTAGGCGTTCACTCCTTTGAATACGGTACAAGTCACCGTAAAGAATGTGTCGATGCCGGTTTTGATCCGAAGGAAGCGAAACGTCTTCCAGGTTTCGTAGCGGAATACATTCGTCCATTGTTCTGCGAAGGCCGCGGACCTTTCCGTTGGGTATGCTTATCTGGAGACCCAGAAGATTTAAGAAAAATTGATGAAATGATTTTAGAAAAATTTGCAGATGACTACCTAGTAACTCGCTGGATCAAGCTTGCGATGAAGCATATTCCAATTGAAGCACTTCCAGCTCGTATTTGTTATATGGGCTTTGGTCAGAGAAAAGCATTTGCATTGGAAGTAAACGATATGATCCGCCGCGGCGAGCTTTCTGGTCCGGTTGCATTCTCTCGTGACAACTTGGACTCAGGTTCTATCGTGAACCCAACATTTGAATCTGAAAACATGAAGGATGGCTCTGACCTAATTTCTGACTGGCCGGTATTGAACGGTCTGTTGAATGCAGTGGGTATGTGTGACTTAATCGCTCTTCAAGCGAACTACTCAATGGGTGAAGCCGTTCACACTGGTGTAACAATGATCGCAGATGGAACAGATGAGTCTGATATGAGACTTGAAGTAGCGATGACAGTTGACTCTGGAATTGGGGTTGTCCGCCATGCACAGGCTGGCTATGAAATCGCACAAGATGTTGCGAACGGAAAAGGAAAACTTACAAAGGAAAGCATCAAAATCCCACTATGGTGGTCTCCAAAAGCAACATTTGGACCGAAGGATTTAGAAAAAGAAGATGTAAAGGCTTAATCATTTTTTCAAATTATTAGGTGGCTCATAGGATTATTCCCTTTTGAGCCCCCATTCTTTTTAGAAGAGTCAAAATTACAGCTGGTTTGACTAAAAGGAGGTTTTTGCGAAGTGTCTGAAACGAAGGTCAAGTTAAAAGTGGACATTGTGATCAGCAATGCATCTGAAGTCATTACATGTATCGGTGAGGGTATGGAGGAAATTGGTATCCTGACTGATGCATGGATTGCGATTAAGGACGAAAAAATTGTTGGAGTTGGAACAGAGGCAGAGGTAAAAAGTAATTTTGATTTGGGAGAGTCCTCTAATATTGATGCAACAGGTAAGGTGGTCGCTCCAGGCTTTGTTGACTCGCATACTCATTTAGTTTTCTATGGAACGCGGGTGGAAGAATATGCTGCTAAACTAACTGGAAAACCCGAAAAACTCCAGCAGCTAAGCATTACAACAGGTCCGAGCAGAACAGTAGAACTTACACGAAATGAACCAGAAGAGACATTATTCCAGCAATCGAAAAAACGTGTGATGACAATGCTTGAGCATGGCATTACAACTATTGAAAGCAAAAGCGGCTACGGACTGACAACAGATAGTGAGATAAAAATTTTAGAGGTAGGCAGAAGGCTGGATCAAGAAACTCCGCTCGATGTGTTAAATACATTTTTAGGTGCACATGGATTTCCAGAAAATCTGACGAAAAGTGAGTATTTGGATGTCATCATCAATGAAATGATCCCTAAAGTCGGAGAACAGGGACTCGCGGAATTCTGTGATGTTTGGTGTGATGAAGGCTATTTTACGGCCGAAGAATCTGAATTAATCCTTAAAGCAGGACTAAAATATGGAATGAAGCCAAAAATTCATGCGGATGCATATTCTTATATCGGCGGTTCTGATTTAGCAGCGGAAATGAAAATGGTTTCGATTGACCATTTAAATTATACACCAGTTGAAGTCATGGAAAAGCTAGCTGAAGCTAAAGTAACGGGAGTGCTAATGCCAGCTTTGGATTTTGCTGTTAACCATAAACAGCCATTCGATGCACGCCAAATGCTAGACAAAGGAATGGAAATTGCACTTGCGACAGACCTTTGCCCGGCTTGTTATACAGAGTCCATGCAGTTTGTAATAAATCTTGCATGCCGATTATATAAATTCTCTGTTGAAGAGGCGATTAAAGCTGCTACATATGGCGGAGCGAGGGCACTTGATTTAGATGATCGTGGCGTGATTCAGGAAGGAAAACTAGCAGACCTGCAAATTTGGGATGTCCCAACCTATAAGCATATTGCTTACGAGCTTGGAACAAATATCGTTGAAACGGTCATTAAAAAAGGAAAAGTCGTCGTTAGCCGCTAGTTAATAGATATTTGAAAATCCATAGGAAAAATGTCGCACTTTTCATAAACCATCAGTCTTTAAAGGACATACAATCGATGGAATCACCGAACCATGTCCTTTAATCATGATTTAAAGGACATAAAACCTACGAGATCTTCAAACTATGTCCTTTAATCACGAGATCAAAAAGTAAGTCTATTAAAATATGGTGACGCGTGCAGAGCAAATGGGAGGGTTTCAATTATGACAACAAAACATACATCCAGTGCAGCCGAATATGTAAATGGGGAAAGATTGCAGGAGCTATTTCTAGAATTAGCAAAAATTAATGGTCCTAGCACAAAGGAACAGCTTGTTGCAGATTATTTGATTAGGGCATTGCCAGAACTAGGCTTTACGTTAGAGTTCGATGAGGCACACAAAAATTTTGATGGCGAGGTTGGCAACCTTGTCGCCTGGCACGAAGGTACAGATCCATCTATTCCGCCATTATTCTTCTCCACGCATATGGATACAGTTTTGCCAACAGAAGGGCTTAAGCCGGTAATAAAAGATGGAGTAATCCATTCTGATGGAACAACTATTTTAGGAGCTGACGATCGTGCAGCTCTTGCAGCCTATTTGGAGGCAATGAGAGCCATTATTGAAGGCGGTATTCCACATGGGCCAATCGAATTTATTTTAACTGTTAATGAGCAGCCAGGATTAGTTGGTGCCAGTTATATGGATTACTCGAAAGCAAAGAGTAAAACAGGCTATATTTTCGACAGCAGCGGGGATGTAGGTCAAATTATTCTAAAAGGACCTTATAGCTCCCGGATCTGGATGGAAGTAGAAGGAAATGCTGCACATATTGCCCTCAATGCTGAAGAGGGAAATAGTGCGTTTCTTATAGCTGCTGAAGGTTTAACTAACATGAAGTTAGGCACGATTGATGATGAGACACTGGCGAATATAGGAATAATTAAAGGTGGAGAACTGACTTCCATCATTCCCGGAAGTGTAACGGTTGCCGGGGAAGTTCGCAGCTTTTCAAAGGAAAAGCTGGATCAGCAGCTAGATCATATGGCTGAAGCAATGAAACGAGCAGCAGAGGAAAAAGGCGGAAAAGTAAATGTGAAAATTGAAAAGAAATACAGTGGATTTGATATCCCTGAAAACGATATTCTCGTAAGAAATGCAGAAGAAGCTGCAAGAAATATTCATGTAAAGCCATATTTAACAGAAACACTCGGCGGGGCAGACACAAATGTTCTGAATGAAAATGGACTAACATGCTTAACGCTTGGTTTAGGCTTCCAAAATATTCATTCTTTCAGAGAATGCATCAGCATTGAAAACTTAGTTAATACTGGCAGACTAACAGCAGCTTTAATTGAACAATGGTATAAAAATCATATAGAAAAATAGGTTAAGAGCCTTAGGGATCTATGATAGATACTTACATTTGTGGCAGTCGTTGTGGCATTAATCATGTAATTACAATTTGGCTAGGTTTTTCTTAATGCGTTAGCTGAGTTTATTTTCATGTTTGCGGGCAGAATTATGACGCTAGGCGAAGGGGAGCAGATTGTCCACACATGTGTACCAATGTTCATTCATTACAATACCTAATTTTTATATTTGGTGTCTTGTTCGTAATAGTTTTATAATACTTTATAGAGTCTGAATTTTTAGTATTTAAATTGAGGAGTGGACAACTTATGAGCAACAGTGGAATTGCAGGATTAGATGTAGTAGAACTTGATGGAGTCACATTAGATCGACATAAGGTAGAAAAGATTGTTAGAGGTTCTGCAAAAGTATCAATCCCAGAGGAAAACCGCCTAAAGGTCCGCGCCAGCCGGAACCGCATTGAAAAGCAGCTTAATGACGGAAAAATTCTTTACGGTGTGAACACAGGATTTGGGAAGCTAAGTGATATTGAAATTGAGAAAGATGATATAGAGAAATTACAATTAAATTTATTAAGAGCAGATGCTGTAGGTGTTGGTGAACCTCTTCCTACTCCTGTTGTAAGAGCCATGATGACATTGCGTGCCAATGCTTTACTGCGCGGATTTTCTGGAATTAGAGAAGAAACTGTTCAGCTGCTTGTGGATATGATCAATGAAGGTGTGCATCCCATCGTGCCAAGCAAAGGCTCAGTTGGAGCTAGCGGTGATTTAGCGCCACTTTCTCATATCGCAATCGTATTAGTAGGTGAAGGGAAGGCAGAATACAAGGGTGAGATTCTTCCTGGGGGAGAGGCTTTAGAACGAGCAGGATTGAAGGCGGTTTCCCTTCAAGCGAAGGAAGGCCTCGCATTAATCAATGGAACACAATGTATGTCCGGGGTTGGAGTTGTTGCTCTTAACGAGGCAGAGAGACTCGGTTTGGCAGCAGATATGGCAGCGTGCTTAACGATGGAAGCCCTCCATGGTGTCATTTCTGCTTTTGATAGTGAACTACTCGCTGTACGTCCACATCCTGAGCTTGAGTTCGTTGCTTCACGGATGAGAAAGTGGCTAGAAGGCAGTGAACGGATTACACGTCAAGGAGAAATCCGCATTCAAGATGCTTACTCTATCCGCTGCATCCCGCAAGTACATGGTGCTTCATGGCAAGCCTTTAATTATGTGGATGAGCGCTTAAGAGTTGAAATGAATTCCACAACGGACAATCCGATTGTGTTAGAAAGCGGAGAAGTCATTTCAGGTGGTCATTTCCACGGTCAGCCAATTGCACTTTCAATGGACTTCCTAAAGGTTGCCGCAGCAGAGTGGGCAAATATTTCAGAACGCAGAACGGAAAGACTAGTAAATCCGCAATTGAGCGGTTTATCTCCTTTCCTAGCACCAGATCCAGGTTTAGAATGTGGCTTGATGGTGGCTCAATATGCAGCAGCAGCCTTAGTATCTGAAAATAAAGTACTAGCTCACCCAGCAAGTGTTGACTCCATTCCAACATCTGCAAACCAAGAGGACCATGTGAGCATGGGTACAATTGGTTCACGTCAAGCAAGGGAAATCATTCATAATTCTGCTAGAGTCATAGCAATTGAAATGATTTGTGCTTCCCAAGCCATTTATTTAGAAAAAGCAGAAAGCCAGCTAGCTCCTGCTACTAGAGAATATTTAGAAAAAGTAAGGGCCATTTGCCCGCCGTTAGAAAGCGACCGTGCTATTTCGGATCAAATGGAAGAATTGGCTCAGTTTATTTTGAGAGCAGATGTATTGAAGTAATGAATATGGAGAAGTTGTCGATTAATCGACAACTTCTTTTTCATTGTTTTGGAGGATGTGCAAGCCAATACGGTACTTATACAATGAATTATTCAGAAAAACTGTCTGTATGTTATATTTAACATACGGAATTTGAAAGGATGTTTTTTAAAATGGCAAAATGTGTTGTAATTGCAGAAAAACCTTCTGTTGCACGTGATATTGCACGTGTGCTGAAGTGTAATAAAAAAGGAAATGGATTTCTGGAAGGCGATAAATATATCGTTACATGGGCATTGGGACACCTAGTCACACTTGCTGATCCAGAAGCCTATGATGTGAAATATAAAACATGGAATTTAGAAGATCTGCCTATGCTTCCTGAGCGGATGAAATTGACAGTTATTAAGCAGACTGGAAAGCAATTTCAAGCTGTAAAAAGCCAGCTGACTAGAAAGGATGTCAATGAAATCATCATTGCTACAGACGCTGGAAGAGAGGGAGAATTAGTCGCGCGCTGGATAATCGATAAAGTAAAGGATAATAAACCGATTAAACGGCTATGGATTTCATCTGTTACAGATAAAGCGATAAAAGACGGTTTTGCTAATTTGAAGCCGGGTAAGGCTTATGAGAATTTATATGCATCTGCTGTCGCACGTTCAGAAGCTGACTGGTATATCGGTCTTAATGCAACGCGCGCCTTAACAACTAGATTCAATGCCCAGCTAAACTGCGGCCGTGTTCAAACACCTACTGTTGCCATCATTGCAGCTCGTGAGGATGAAATTAAAGATTTCAAAGCACAAACCTATTACGGCATCGAAGCCCAAACGACAGACCAATTAAAACTGACTTGGCAAGATGCAAAAGGGAATAGCCGCAGCTTTGATAAAGAGAAAATGGATGGGATTGTAGGGAAATTAGGCAAACAAAATGCAATAGTAACAGAAATTGAAAAAAAGCCGAAGAAATCATTCTCACCAGGTCTATATGACTTAACGGAATTACAGCGTGATGCGAATAAAATTTTTGGCTACTCTGCAAAGGAAACATTAAACATTATGCAAAAGCTGTATGAGCAGCATAAGGTTTTAACGTATCCTAGAACGGATTCACGTTTTATCTCTTCGGATATTGTCGGGACGCTTCCAGAACGATTAAAGGCTTGTGGAGCAGGAGAATATCGATCATTAGCTCATAAGATTTTAAGCAAACCGATTAAAACTTCGAAAGCATTTGTGGATGACAGCAAGGTATCTGATCACCATGCCATCATTCCAACAGAAAGCTATGTAAACTTCTCAGCCTTCAATGATAAAGAACGGAAAATTTATGACTTAGTTGTAAAGCGGTTTTTGGCGGTCCTTTTTCCGGCATTTGAATACGAACAACTTACGCTTCGTGCGAAAATCGGCGAGGAAAACTTTGTAGCCAGAGGAAAAACAATTTTATCAGCAGGCTGGAAAGAAGTATACGAAAACCGCTACGATGATGAAGAAGCTGTAGATGATTTAAAAGAACAAATTTTACCCCGCATCGAAAAAGGCGATACATTAAACGTAAAACTAATCGCACAAACGTCTGGTCAAACAAAACCACCTGCGCGCTTTAATGAGGCGACATTACTTTCGGCAATGGAAAATCCAGCGAAGTATATGGATACGCAGAATAAGAAATTGGCAGATACATTAAAATCAACAGGCGGATTAGGAACAGTTGCAACACGGGCTGACATTATTGATAAGTTATTTAACTCATTCCTGATTGAAAAGCGTGATAAGGACATTCATCTTACTTCAAAGGGCCGTCAACTGCTGGATCTAGTTCCTGATGAACTGAAATCCCCTGCTTTGACAGCAGAATGGGAGCAAAAACTTGAGCAAATTGCCCATGGCAAGCTGAAAAAAGATGTATTTATCAGCGAAATGAAAAACTACACAAAAGAAATCGTTACTGAAATTAAAGCTAGCAATAAAAAATACAAGCACGACAACATTTCCACAAAATCCTGTCCAGACTGTGGAAAACCGATGCTTGAAGTAAACGGCAAAAAAGGCAAAATGCTCGTATGCCAAGACCGAGAATGTGGACATCGTAAAAATGTTTCACGTGTTACGAACGCCCGCTGCCCGCAATGCCACAAAAAACTTGAGCTGCGCGGCGAAGGTGATGGTCAAATCTTCGTATGTAAATGTGGATATCGAGAAAAATTATCTGCTTTCGAGGCACGCCGCAAAAAAGAATCAAAAGGCAAAGTGGATAAACGTACTGTCCAAAAGTATTTGAAAAACCAGCAAAAAGATGAAGAACCATTGAATAATGCACTGGCGGAAGCATTAAAAGGGTTAAAATTTGATTAATCTTGTTTTGAAATAAGGTTATATTGCTGCAAATTTTTAAAAAGAATGATTCAATTGAATATAGAAAGAGCGTGTTTCGATTTTTTCAAAACACGCTCTTTCTTTTTTATTCGTTGTTTATAGTAAAAAAAATGATTAAACACTATGCCAAAGGCACTGTCATCCCTTTGTTAAGCGGATCTCTATCTTATTATAAGCTTTTGCCCGATTTCAAGGTATTTTGCTGGGTCAAGCTGGTTAGCTTTAACGATTGTATCCACAGATGTACTATATTTTTGAGCTATTTTCCACAGAGTATCCCCAGACTGTACAGTATGAATAACGGGCTCAATAACTGGAGATTTTACTGGAATTTCCAAAGATTGACCGATAAATAAATGCTTTGCAGGATCGAGCTTGTTTGCTGCAACAATCGCATCAATTGTAGTTCCAAACTTTTGGGAAATCTTCCATAAAGTATCCCCTGATTGTACCTTGTAAGTAGTTGATGGCTGTGGAGAAGGACTAGCCACTGGAATAACTAGTTTCTGTCCGATTGAAAGATAATGATTCGGGTCAAGCTTATTGGCTACAACGATTGATTGAGCAGTAACATTGTATTTCTGAGTAATTTTCCAGAGCGTATCACCGGATTGTACGATATGAATCGTCTGCTCAGACGGCGGAACCGGTTCTGGCGTCACGTTTGGAACCTTTAATGTCTGCCCCACGGATAAATACTTATTCGGATCTAATTGGTTTAATTTGATGATTTCTGCAACGGTTGTTTTGTGTTTCTCAGCAACTTTCCATAATGTATCGCCTGACTGTACTATATAGTCCGTCGTATTTTGCTGGGAAGGTGACTCGGAAACAAATTCAACATCGTTCACATTGATTCTTCCAGATACACCTTCTTTTACTAGTACCTCATATTGATTATTTACAATGGTTTCAGAAAGAAGCGGGAAGATGTCGCCTTTTTGCGCTATATAGCCTTGTCCCATTGGATCAATAGACATATTTGCTTTTTCGCTGATGACACGAACATTTTTTTGCGGTTGCAAAATTTTAAACTCATAGCCGCCTTCAACTCTCAAAATTGAATTAGGGAAGGAAATATAACCTAAATTTGCACCTTCAATGACTAGCAATTTAATGGTAAAATTCCCGTTCGGAACTTTCCCGCCCATCATGTCAGTTCCATCCCAGTTAAAAGTATGCACACCTGGTTGTAGAGCCTGTTCGGTCATTACATTTTTCACATGTGCACCTGCGGCATTTGCAATATAGACGGAAACTTTTGCAGGTTCAGTAAGAGTAAATTGGCCTTCTGCTAAATCATTTACGCCGTCGCCATCAGGTGTGATTACGGAATTTTTAAATGAGGCCTGAGTAACTAATTCCTTCAATCTCCATTGAGGAATATCATAATCGCCGTCTTTAATAGTAATGATTCCAGTTTTTTCAGAACGCTGTTTCGTTTCAGGATTATTGTAGGCTGTTTCGATAGTCTTAAAAACAACATTATATTCACCATCAGCTACAATTCTGCCGGACTTATCTGTGCCGTTCCAAATGAAAGTTTGACTGCTAGGTGTTAGCTTCATTTTATTGCCTGCAAAAATTTCGTCTCCATTCTTCTGAATGCTGAGCTGAACTTCTGCTGGGCGGTTAAGATTATATTGAATTTGTACTGCTTCAGAAGATTTCCCGTATTTAGGTGAAAAATCACTTGGACTGATAGAAACTTGATCAAACAGCGGTTTCGGATTAGGTTCTGATACAACGATTAATTTTCCAAGCGGGTATCCGACCATTTGGTTTAAATCTCTATCCGACAAGTTCGCTTTAATCTGGTATTCTCCTGCCGGCAGTGGTTCCTTCTTCAGATCGTCCCATGGAACCCAGTCGATCTTGTGAGTTGTTTTGTACTCAAATGAAGAGAGATTAATTGTTGCTTGGCGACCATTCCCTTCTACCCTTAGGTATCCGCGTGTTGGCTCATTCGTTTTCAAGTCAACTGTTACATAACCAGGAACACTTCTGCCTTGAAATGCAACTGTATTTGACGAGAGATTAAAAGAAACCACTTCTGCTTGTGCAGAGGCAAACTGTGGCATTGTTGCAGCAGCAATGATGAAAAGTATGGAAAAAATTCTGAATATTGTTTTTGTCACTCTCGTTGCTCCTTCTTTCTTTAAAATATATTACAACGTTTATATTAATCTGCTTTTTAAAACCTCATCAATGTAATAATATTTCCATATCAGGGAATCCAGTTAGAGGGATAATAAATCTGTCACCGTATTCCTTTACTACACTAACAATCTAACAATTTAATTTGTTAAAATTTGTAAATTATTCGTTGACATACCCCTCTTGCTGAACATACAATTAGTTATATTCGCAAAATTTTTGAAATGGGAATGATCATGATGATGCGTAATAGGAAATTATTTTTTACATTCGATAAAAAGGCTGTATTTCAAACGCTTGTTTGAAGTACAGCCTTTTCTTTATCTCACTAATGTACTGAGGAGGAGAAAAATGGTTGTTTTATCTGATAAGACTTTAACATTAAAGGAAGTTAACAACGAACCGAGGAGGAAGGACATGGTAATTTTAACAGGAAACACTTTAACTTTAGAGGAAGCAAGAAGGGTTATATTTGAAAAGGAAAAGGTAGAGCCATCGAAAGAAAGTATGGTTGCCGTCAAGGAAAGTCATGATGCTGTGAAGCGGATTGTGGAGGAAGAAAAAGTGATTTATGGAATCACTACAGGATTTGGAAAGTTTAGTGATGTGCTTATTGATCAGAAGGATGTAAAGGATCTGCAGCTTAATCTGATTCGTTCACATGCCTGTGGAGTTGGAGAGCCATTTCCTGAGTCTGTCTCACGTGCCATGCTCCTATTTAGAGCAAATGCATTGTTAAAAGGCTTTTCAGGAGCAAGACCCGTTGTTATTGAAAGATTGCTCGAGCTTGTGAACAGAGAAATCCACCCGGTTATTCCACAGCAAGGATCCTTAGGGGCAAGCGGGGACTTAGCGCCGCTTTCTCATTTAGCTTTAGTGCTCGTTGGAGAAGGAGAGGTTTTTTACAAAGGGGAAAGAAGACCTGCACTGGAGGTTCTGATGGAAGAAGGCTTGGAGCCGTTAACATTGGAAGCGAAGGAAGGCTTGGCTCTCATTAATGGAACACAGGCAATGACTGCCATGGGCGTTGTTGCATATTTAGAAGCGGAAAGGCTTGCCTACCAAAGTGAATTAATTGCAGCTGTTACGATGGAAGGATTAAATGGGATTATTGATGCCTTCGATGAAAAAATTCATTTAGCTAGAGGATACAAACAGCAGGTAGAGACAGCTAGGAGAATGAGAGAATATTTATCAGGCAGCGGGCTTATCACGAAGCAAGGGGAAATTCGTGTTCAGGATGCTTATTCCATTCGTTGCATTCCACAGGTTCACGGGGCCTCATGGCAAGCATTAGACTATGTGAAAGAGAAGCTTGAGATTGAAATGAATGCAGCAACAGATAATCCGCTTATTTTTGACCAAGGGGAAAATATCTTTTCAGGTGGTAATTTCCATGGTCAGCCGATCGCCCTTGCCATGGATTTTATGAAAATTGCGGTTGCAGAGCTTGCAAACATTTCAGAACGAAGAATTGAGCGTTTAGTAAATCCGCAGCTGAATGACTTGCCGCCGTTTTTAAGCCCGGAACCAGGACTTCAATCAGGTGCGATGATTCTTCAATATTGTGCGGCTGCTTTAGTTTCTGAAAATAAAACCTTAGCTCATCCTGCTAGTGTTGACTCGATTCCATCTTCTGCGAACCAAGAAGATCACGTCAGCATGGGAACGATTGCTGCGAGACATGCGTATCAAATTATTCAAAACGTGAACAATGTACTTGCGATTGAGTTGATTTGTGCACTACAGGCAGCGGAATTCAAGGGATATGAAAAAATGGGAGAGAAAACCAAGTCGTTCTATTTAGAAGCGAGAAAAATTGTTCCGTCTATTACAAAGGATCGAATCTTCGCAAAGGATACAACTGCTTGTGCTGCATGGCTCAAGGAATTTGACATGAACTGTCTGTAGGATTTAAATTGTGGAGGGTTGCTGACTGGGAAACCAGGTTTAGTGGACAGGTTTTTGGAAAAAGTGAAAAAG
>NZ_JBALPC010000045.1:0-54685 GCF_036965225.1 Bacillus sp. JJ1474
TTACAGCTTCATCTTTATTATTCTCTGGATTTCTTACAATTATCTTTACTTGTATTAGATTATTAAATTCTCTTTTTTTATTAAATTCCATGGTTATCTTAAAATTGGATTTAATATCTTGATTTAATATAGTTCTAAACTCTTCCGTTTTATTAGTAATGCTGCCTGTTTTACCATTATTAATATCCTTTTGAATATTCTCAGGAAAAATAATAAATTCTTTCTTATCCTTTTTCTCTTTTTCTCTTTCTTGCAATATATTTAATACCATTTGAGCAGTATTAGCCGCAGAGAATTTTTCTTCATTTTTCTTTATAAAAAAGGCTGATTGAGAGAAGAATGTCATGAATGAGATAAAAATAATGGTGAGTATTAATATGGATAGCAGTAATTCCAGTAAAGTAAACCCTTTTTGATTCATTTCTATCCCTCCAACTCAAAGAAAGTACAATCTTCTCAAACACTCTCATTTATTATACAATATGAATCATCCATGAAAAGTTCTATTTAGGTCTTTTTTAGTAGTTTTTGAAAAAATGTAACATTTTGCCTGCAGTTTTTGTGATAAATTGGGATTATAATTTTTTTGGGGGTGTAGAGGAATGATAACTGCTATATTTTTGATAGTTTCGTTGTTAATTCTTACGCCCGTATTGCTTTTGCTGCCGATTGGGTTTCCTAAGAAGTGGAAACTTGTTCTTATTGGTGTTGCATTCTTACTAGCAAATGTAGGACTAATGGCTAATATGCAATTACCAATATATCAAACGATATTGATTATTTTTCTGCTTTGTTTTTTAATTACCCTTTTGATAGAGAAAAGAATAGTGAATGTTACTCAAACGAAAGTAGATTCTAAGCCGATAGAGAAGAAAATCATATCCATAGAAAAAGAAACTTTACATAGAGAAGATGAGAAACCAAATATAGTCATAGAAAAAGAAGCTTTACCCACTGTGCTAAATGAAGTAGCTGCAGCTAGCGAAATTCCTCAAGAAGAGGATGACTTAATGGAGCAGGAAAATTCTCTCTATGAGGAAGACGAGGCTTCTGAGGAAATTCAAATAGTTGCACAAAAAATATTTGATACTGAAACTCCGGTAGATCCTCTAGACTTAGATGAGGATGTTTCATTTCTAGAGAATCGGGTAGCAACGATCACTACTAATGGAGACGTGAGCAGTACAAAGCATCAGGAGAATAATTCTGAAAACGCTTATATGTCAGAAATTGAGAAATTACTCGAAGAAAATGATATAGGGTATGAGGAAACAGAAGAGATGCCTAAAACAATTGATCATGTTCCTCAACCTGTAATGGAAGAATTAGAGGAAATTGTGTTTACTAAAGAGCTTCAAATAGAAGAAGATAATGAGGAAAAAACTGATTTGGATGAAGAAATTGAGATTGAAGAACTAGTATTTCATAAATAAGAGATAAGCAATTGAAGGGGAGTTGGCTAGGTGAAAAACAAGCAAGGAATTAAAATTTTTATTGTGCTTTTCCTTTCTACATTTTTTATCTTTGCCTTCTCGCATTACGGTGCTTCCGCTTTCAATTCGATTATCAATAATGCTGACAACTTTGATGAGAATACAGTGGTTGGAAATGTTAACATTTCGGGCAAAAATGAATCAGAGGCGATGAAAGCTGTAGATGAGCAGCTAACCCTTTGGTTAAATGAAATGGTAATAAATATTCATTTTAAAGAAAATCAGATTCAGTTAGACAATGCTTTGTTTCGTTTTAATATTACTGAATCAGTTAAAACAGCACAAAATGGGCAGCAGAATACGGTAATTGTCCAATTTGAAGAGAACACGTTAGAAGATTCTATCTTGAATTCTTACCCTTTAATAGATTCCCGATCTATTGATTTTGAGAAATTACAGACAGATTTGTTAAAAAGTGCAACACGATTACAATCTGAACAACTTGAATTAAAGCTTGAAGACTATATTACAAGTTCAAGTATTAATGAAGATGTTGTAATTCATGAAGTTCAAGTTAAAACAGATGTAGTTCATTTTAGCAGTATATTAGAAAAGCCTATTGAGATTCCAGCTAATAATAGGTTCTCTTTACTTAAGCTAATAGAAGAAAAAGGGTTTAACAATATGTCTGCAGATGCTCTAAATGCCATAGCCTCTGGCATATATCAATTAATTTTGCCGACTAACTTTGCAATTATTGAAAGAAATATCGGGAATGAAAAGCCTGAATATATTCCATTAGGTTTTGAAGCAAAAGTAGATTCACAAAAAAATATCGATCTTATTTTTGTTAATCCGAATGAAATACCATACGAAATTAATATGCAGTTTTTTGACAGTGTGTTAATCCTTTCGCTCAAAGGGAAATCCTTTTTAAATAAGTATGAGGTTATTTCAAATGATGAACAAAGCTTTAAACCCAAAATTATAAAACAGTATAATTCCTTGTTAAAGCCTAGTGAAAAAGTGGTTGAAAGGCAAGGTAAAGAAGGATTATTTATTAAAGTTTTTCGAGAGATTTATGATGAAAAAGGAGCACTTTTAAGAAGTGAAGCTATTTCAGAAGATTTCTATCCTCCTATTCATCAAATTGAAGTGTACGGTCTCATCAATAAAGCCGATGTTGAAGCTGGCAGCCAGGCAGAGACTGGTTCCGAAAATACTGAGTCTTTAGATGATAATCAACAGAGTAACAATAGCAATCTGACAAGTTCTGATATGGATGAAGAAGCAATTGGAGTGATTAAATCGAATAGTGATCTCTGGGGCAAGCCAATTGAACAAATGAAATAATCATATAAAGCAGGGATAGTATATGAAACAAAATCGGCAGCGGCTTGGTGATTTACTTGTAAATGCTGGCCTTATTACAGAAGAGCAGCTCCTAGTAACATTAAAGGAAAAAAGTGATGGGCAAAAGCTTGGTGATGCCCTTCTTCAAAGGGGATTTATTACGGAACAGCAGCTTATTGAAGTACTTGAATTCCAACTCGGCATTCCACATATAAGCCTGTATCGCTTTCCATTTGATACAAAGCTATTTAATATTATTCCAAAAGAGATAGCAAAGCGTCAGCTCTTAATTCCTATGAAAAGAGACGGGGACAAGCTGTTTGTCGCCATGGCTGATCCAATGGACTTTTTTGCAATAGATGATTTACGTCTGTCAACAGGATTCCAGATTGAGACGGCCATTGCAACGAAAGATGATATTTTAAGAGCGATAAACAAGTATTATGACATCGATGAGGGCTTTGAGGAACTACTGGGTGATGATTCGCAAACAGAGACAGTTCAAGAAGAAAAGATAACAGATCAGGACTCACCAATTGTAAAATTAGTGAACCAAATTTTATCGAATGCTGTTACGATGAAAGCTAGTGATATTCACATTGACCCACAGGAAACGAAGGTTGTTGTTCGTTACAGAATTGATGGGGTCCTAAGAGTGGAACGTGTTCTTCCAAAGCACATGCAGGGTGTTCTGATTGCCAGGATTAAAATAATCGCAAACCTAGATATTACAGAGCACCGCATCCCGCAGGACGGAAGAATAAAAGTAAACCTTGACTTTCATCCTGTTGATTTACGTGTTTCTACCTTGCCAACTGTATTTGGCGAAAAAGTGGTTATGCGGATTCTTGATTTAGGCAGCTCTTTAAATGATATCAAAAAGCTAGGCTTCAATAAATTAAATTTAAAGCGATTTAAAGACATGATCGAAAAGCCAACGGGAATTGTTCTGTTAACAGGACCAACAGGTTCTGGGAAATCATCCACTTTATATGCGGCATTAAACCAGTTAAATAGTGAAGAAGTGAATATTATCACGATTGAAGATCCGGTTGAGTACCAACTTGAGGGCATTAATCAAATTCAAGTAAATTCCAATATCGGTATGACATTTGCGGCAGGATTGCGCTCTATTCTTCGCCAAGACCCAAATATCATTATGGTCGGTGAAATTCGAGATAAGGAAACAGTTGAAGTCGCTATACGAGCCTCACTTACAGGGCATTTAGTATTAAGTACTCTCCATACGAACGACTCTATTGGTACCATTACTAGATTAATGGATATGGGAGTTGAGCCTTTTCTAGTTGCTTCGTCACTTAGTGGAATTGTCGCTCAAAGACTTGTCAGGAGAATTTGCCGAGATTGTGCAGAGGTTATTGCACCTTCTAAGCGAGAGGTAGAGATTTTTGCAAAAAGAGGGATGAGTGTAGATAAAGTCACTCGCGGTCGGGGCTGTTCATCATGTAATATGACAGGCTACAAAGGAAGGATTGCCATTCATGAGGTGCTTGTCGTCAATGATGATATAAGACGCACGATTATGAATGGGGAATCAATTACTAGATTAAGAGAATTAGCGATAAAAAATAAAACGATCTTCCTTATCGATGATGGCTTGTTAAAGGTAAAACAAGGACTAACTACTACTGAAGAAGTATTACGAGTCGCGATACTTGAATAGGGGTGCGAGGAATGAAGGAAAAAATAGATTATTTATTACGCGCCGCATTTGAATTGAAAGCATCAGATTTGCATATAACCGTTGGTGTTCAGCCAATTCTTAGGATAAATGGAGACTTGAAAAAATACGGAAAAGAACCATTATTGCCTGAAGAAACGGAAGGAATGGCAAGGGCGATTATTCCGGAGCATATGTGGGAGCAGTTTAAGGAAAAGGGAGAATTGGATTTCTCCTATGGCATTCCGGGTGTTTCCAGATTTCGTGTGAATACATATCACCAAAGATCGTGTATAGCAATGGCTATTCGGGTTGTACCGACAAAAATTCCAACGATTGAGGAGTTAGAGCTGCCGAATATTTTACGTAAAATAGCCGAAAAGCCACAAGGCCTTGTCCTAGTGACAGGCCCAACAGGCAGCGGTAAATCTACGACACTAGCTTCAATGATCCAGTATATGAATGAAACGATGCGAAAGCATATTATCACACTCGAAGATCCAATTGAGTATTTGCATAAGCACGGAAATTCAATTATTGATCAGAGAGAGGTTGGCTTTGATACGAGGAATTTTGCAAATGGTTTAAGGGCGGCATTACGCCAGGATCCTGACATTATTTTAGTTGGTGAGATGCGTGATTTGGAAACTATTCAAACTGCGATTACGGCTGCTGAAACGGGGCATTTAGTTTTAGGAACCTTACATACATCAAGTGCACCATCGACAATAAATCGTATTATCGATGTATTCCCACCTTCTCAGCAGCCACAAATTCGAATTCAGCTTGCTTCCGTTCTAGTGGCGATTATTTCACAGCGGCTCTTTCAACGAGAAGATATTAAAGGCCGGAAAGCTGCAACTGAAATATTAATTAATAATTCGGCCGTAGCTAATCTTATTCGAAATGAAAAAATCCATCAAATCGTGAATATTATGCAAACGTCACGTGGACAGGGAATGCATACACTTGAGAGCAATATTAAAAGTTTAATTCAGTCCGGCATCATCTCTAAAGACATTGCAGAACCATTCCTGCAGGAGATGTTAACTTAAAATGGGTAGATATAAATATTCCGGCCGAAATCGTAAAGGGAAAATAGAAGGAATAATCAACTCAACATCGAAAAGGGAAGCAATGTTTAAATTAAGAGAGGAAGGAATTAGGGTTTTGGAGATCGCTGAAGTGCCTGAATCCTTCTTAACAAAAGATATTTCAATCGGAAATCCTGTTAAGCTACAGCACTTTGTTATTTACTTAAGACAATTTTCAACATTATTAAAAGCAGGGATATCTGTAGTAGAATCTACAAAAATACTATCTGTACAAACGGAAAGTAAAGCCTTGAAAAAAGCGCTGTTGGCTATTGAAGGAGATTTAAGAGAGGGAAATCCACTCTCGGACGCCGCTGCTAAACATAAAAAAATCTTTACATCGATGTTTATCAATATGGTTCGTGCAGGTGAGGCAGGCGGTAATATGGATGAAACGCTTGAAAGACTTGCTGAACATTTTGAAAAACAGCATAATACTAGGCAGAAAATTACCTCTGCACTAGCCTATCCAATTGTCGTAGGGTTCGTGGCAATTGCTGTTGTTATTTTTCTTTTAGTTTCGGTTGTGCCGACATTTGTTGCGATGTTTGAAGATTTCGGAGGGGAACTGCCGGCAATTACGAAGTTTGTTCTGAGCGCAAGCGAATTTATGCAAACTTATTGGTGGCTAGTTTTAATCTTTTTTATCAGTTTGGTAATTATGATTATAATCCTGAGGAATAATTCGAAGACAAGATATTATTTAGATTATATAATTCTAAGAACCCCTATATTTGGAAAGATGCTGCAAAAAGCAGTAATCGCAAGAATGACAAGGACATTAAGCTCCCTGTTTACGAGTTCTGTCCCCATATTACAGGCCATGACGATAGTTGAAAAAGTAGTTGATAATGAAGTTATGGCAAGGGTTATACGGCAATCAAGAACTTCACTTGAAAAAGGTCAATCATTAACAGAACCAATGAAGAAGCACTGGGCCTTTCCTCCTCTCCTAACACAAATGATTGCTATTGGGGAAGAAACAGGTGCTTTGGACGCCATGCTTGGTAAAGTAGCTGATTTCTATGAAAAAGAGGTAGAAAACAGTACTGATAGAATTAAATCTCTTATTGAACCGTTAATGATTGTTTTCCTTGCGGGCATTGTCGGAACGATTGTGACATCCATAATGGTTCCAATGTTTGAGATCTTTAATCAGGTCGGATAATGTTTTCAAAAAATTAACATTTTATATCTATTATTTTAGTTAGCGTCTAGTATAATTAAATTTAGGTCTTATGTCATGATTTAATATTAATAGAGAGGGAGATTAGTATGTTAAAAAGAATTGGAAAGAGATTGAAGGATCAGCGTGGGTTGACGTTGGTGGAATTATTGGCGGTTGTAGTAATTTTAGGGATTATTGCGGCGATTGCTGTTCCTAGTATTGGGAATGTTATTGCTAAATCAAAATATGATGCGGCGAAGGCAGATGCAATTCAACTAATAAGTGCTGGAAAATTGTATGTCGCGTCTAATGGCGCTCCTGAGACAGCAAATAAAGATATTAAAAGTACTGATTCACCTAACCCCCTTGCTGAGTATATTGAAATCTCGAATAATAACCTAGCATCATGGACTGTAACAATTTCTACAACAGGTGCTGTAACTGTTACTGCCACATCAAATCATAAACCTAAAGCTGGTACAACTACTATAGGAACGACTGTTGCTGAGATTAATGCTTTGAAATATGAAACTGGTGGAAAATAAATTTTTAGGATATAAAATATCTTTTCTAACTAGTGTTAGGAGTGTTAGCGAATGTATTTTCTAATAATCTATATACTAATAATAGGTCTAGCACTCGGTTCATTCTTCAACGTCGTTGGCCTCCGCGTCCCACAAAACCAATCCATTGTGGCACCGCGTTCAGCCTGTCCAAATTGTCATCATAAGCTCAATCCTTATGAGCTGATACCGGTTCTATCATACATCATCCAAGGGGGGAAATGCCGCCAATGCAAGGTGCGCATTTCTCCTATTTATCCATTAATGGAGCTGCTAACAGGATTGCTGTTTGCGGCAGCACCGTTAATATTAGGTTGGTCAAGTGAGCTGTTTGTTGCTTGGACGTTAATTTCATTATTTATGATTATTTTTGTATCTGATATCAAGTATATGATTATCCCTGATAAAGTTTTACTTGTGTTTACAGGGATTTTTTTATTAGAACGGATTCTCATTCCTCTTGAACCATGGTGGAATTCCCTTCTAGGGGCAGCTGTTGGTTTTTCTCTCCTGCTTTTTATCGCAATTATTAGTAAAGGAGGTATGGGGGGAGGAGATATTAAGCTTTTTGCCCTTATTGGCCTTGTGGTTGGATTGAAAGTAGTTCTATTATCTTTCTTTCTAGCAACCTTATATGGGGCGGTTTTTGGTATAATTGGATTACTAACCGGTAAGCTGAAAAGGAAAAATCCAATTCCGTTTGGTCCGTTTATTGTTGCAGGAACACTGACTGCCTATTTTTATGGAGATTTGATCCTCGAAAGTTACTTTCGCTTATTTGCATCTTGATTTTAGTAAGGGGTTTAATAAATGGCACTTTCCCTTTTTTCGCGAAAAAACCGTATCATTAATCTGATTATTAATGACTATTCGATTCGGTTTGTCGAATTGAAGCAAACGAATCCGCTTAGTATCCAAAGATGGGGAGAGCGGTTTATTCCGTTTGGGATTGTCAGAGACGGAAAAATTATTGACCATGAAACATTAGAAATGATTCTTGAAGAATGTATTACTGATTGGAAAATTCAGAAGCGCGCTGTTCGATTTATCGTTCCTGATTCCTTTGTCATTATTCGAAAGGTAAATATTCCTGGCGATGTTAAGGACGATGAAACCAATGGCTTTTTATATCTAGAACTTGGCACAAGTATTCATCTTCCATTTGATGAGCCTGTATTTGACACGTATACGGTGAGAAAAGAAAAGGATAAAAAAGAAATTTTAATATTTGCGGCACAGGAAGAGAATGTCTTAGACTATGCCGGCCTATTCACGAATGTAAAGCTTGTCCCTGAAGCTGCTGATGTTTCTTCACTTTCTCTTTACCGGCTTTATCATCATTTAGGGATGCCTGATCAAGATGAGCGGCTCTTAATGATTCAATTTGATATTAATATGGTTAACCTCTGCATTTTTGAAAACCAGCTACCTCTATTTATGCATCATTTGGTGTTCGATTTTGAAGAAGATAAATGGGAGATCAAATCAGGCAAAAACGGGTCAAGTGAGCTTCAATATTACGGGGATCCAGAGGCTTTGCTGTTTCAACTAGAGGACATATATAAAGAGATAAGTAAATTCATGGATTTCTACCGATATTCAATTAATCAGGGAAAACAGCAGGTATCCAAAATTTTCTTAAATGGTGATCATCCTCACCTTGACATCATCAAAAAAGAGGTAGAAAACCGATTTGACCTTCCACATCAAACGATTAATTCAAACTCAATTCCTTCAGCAACAGAAGAAAAGCTGCCAAGATCTCATTATCTGGCTCTTGGGCTTGCATTGAAAGAGGTGTAAGTATGCTCATCGAAATCAACCTATTGCCAAAAAAGGAATCGAGGAATACATCTCTTGTCATGTTAGCTTGTGTGTTAGGTATTATATTGCTTTTGGGAATCGGATCTGCTGTTTGGGTTGGGCAAAGTTATAAAGGAAAACTTGACTCAATTACACAGCAGCAATCACAAATACAGAAATTAATTGCTATAGAACAAGAAAAAGTGGCGAATGCAGAGTCCCTTAATTCATTGGATGAGCTCGAAAAGGCAGTAAATTGGGCTCATGATTACCCGATCAAAACAGTCCCTATTTTAAGGAAGTTTACTGCCCTACTGCCAGAAAGAGGCTTTGTTCAAACCTTTAGCTACGAGGAAACGGGTAATATTGTGATAACTGTTCAGTTCGATACAAGTCGCGAAGCATCCTATTACTTAAAATCTATGCTGGATTCAGATTGGATTGAAGATGCCGCTATCCGTACTTTAACTACGACTAATATATCAGAGGAAGATAGCAACGAAGGACACATACTGGAGCCAGATAAGGAAAAAATTCTGCCTCGCTACCTTGCTGAATACGAAATTATTATAAATCGATCGGTTATTAAACAGGATGTAGAGTTAGTTGAAAATGGGGGGGATGAATCATGACCCTTCTTTCTTCAAAAAAAGAAAAATTTATAGGGATTACTGGCTTTATCATATTAGTTTTAATTTTTTTAGGTATCTACTTTCTTTATATTCAGCCGCTAAGGTTTACGCTAGCCAGTAAACAACGGGAGTTGCAAACGGAGGAACAGCTCCTTGCAGTTATTGAAAGTCAGATTAAAAAAACAGACTCTAATACGTATGAAGGAACAGAAGCACTTCAAAAAAAAATCCCTGTAAAGCCGCTGGTTGAACAACTGCTTCTTGATATTGAAAAGGCTGAAACGGTATCTGGGAGTTTTGTTTCAAATATGGAGTTTTCAACAGATGAAATGGAAGAAGAAGCACAGGGTGAAACAGAGGATTCAATTTTAGAAGAATCGCCATCCGATCAAGAGGAAGAAGAAAATTCATCCATTCCCATGCCAGCTGGGATGAGAAAAACAACAGTTTTACTAACCGTTAAATCCTCTAATTATTTTGAAATGGAGAAATTTATAGAGACGCTAGAATCAGAAAATCGGATCATTCTTGTTGAGAACCTTAATATTTTCGGTCAGGAAGAGATTGTTTCTACAGATCAAGAGAAACAGACAATTGAATCGAAAATAACTATTTCCGCTTTTTATATGCCGACTTTAACTGACCTAACAGATCAGCTTCCAAAAATGGAGGTTCCAAAGACAAGCGATAAAAAGAATCCGTTTAGCATGTCTGGAAATATTTCAAATCAAGCAAACAAAGAACAATAAAAAATTTGACGAAAATCCCCCGTAACAAGACGACAAAAGTCTTGTTATTTTTTTTTTTCGATATGTTAGGATGAAACTTAATCATCAATCGACATGGAAGGAGGACGAATGGTGGAAGGCCGGGAAAAAGGTAGAACCATTACGATAAAAATAAATGGCGAGCATCGGTCCTACGAAGAAAACCTTGTGGAAGAAAATCAAAAAGAGGATATAAAAATTGAGCATTTACAACAGGAAGGCAGAACAGAAAATTGGGACAATATGTCTTTGGAAGAATCGGCAGCCGCTAAGGAAACAGCTGATGATGATAGCTTTGATTGGATTCTGCCAGAAGACACGATAGAAGAAACAGATTTAAAAGAGTATAATATAGCTGCACAAACGAAGAAATCTAGTAAAAAAGGAAATGGGACATTCGGCCAAAGCTTTAAAAAGAATAGGCATAAGGGATTTCTCACATCCGTATTCATAACAGTATTTTTTGCTATTTTACTAGGGACAGGCTTTGGATTTATCATGTTAAAGCTAGTCATCACTGAAAATTCAGCAGAAATTGAACAGCCGGTTATTGCCGAGCCAGCCGTAGAGGAAGTGGTCAAACAACCTGAAGGTTCTGAAACAGCCGTTTTACAACCTCTATCAACCTTTGTTATCCAAGGTGGTGTTTTCTCTAATATTGAAGCAGCTAGGCAAATCGAAGGGGATCACATACAAAAAGGAATCCCTTCAAAGGTTATTGATATAAATGGACAGGCCGTACTTTATTTAAGTATTGCCTCAAGTATTGAAGACGCCAAAGAAATAGGGAATCAATTCAAGGACAAAGGATATGAAGCTTTTGCAAAGCCTATCACTTTAGATGAGAAATCACTAGAGGGGCTTCTAGCAGTGGAGAAAAAAATAATCGATGCTGCCCCCGGTATTTTTCAAGCTATCGCAGAGGGAGCAACGGAAGCAGCTACGAAACAAACATTATCTGATGCTAATGTTGATAAGATAGCAGCCCAAATTGAAAGCATAAAGACCGATAAAGGTGATCAGCTAAAAAACAAAGGGATCATTTCTTTAAATAATGAACTAAATCATGCCCATCAACAGTTAATGGCATATAAAGAGTCAAAGGATTCCGCAGCTTTAACAAAGGTTCAACAGCATTTACTTGAATTTTTTTCGGTTTATCAAGCATTGTAAAAGTACATATTTTTATGTGCATAAAAAAGTAGTTGAAAGGTTAATTGTGTTTTATAAATGAAAGTTCAAGTGCTTATATAGTACCTAAATGCTTTTAAGTCTAACAAAATCAAGTTTCGACATTAACCTCCCTTAATCGAATATTTTCTGGGAAATAACGCAAATTATTGGAGTCTGTTCTTACTTTTTCGACAGACTCCTTATTTATTTTGATAAGGTAAAGGGTTAAAGTGGTTAATCACATTAAAGATTTATTATTTGCTGTTATAAAATTGTTTGTCCTGCTGAATTTTGGTACGATATAGATGTATCTCCCAATATGATACAAATTTAAGGTAAGGTGATTATATGAAAAACCTCATTCTAGCCTCTTCTTCTCCACGACGAAAAGAACTTCTTGAAAATCTTCATTTAACCTTTGAAGTATCCAGCAGCGATGTCGATGAAAGCTTTGACCCGGCATTAACACCGGGTGAAGTTGTCATGGAGCTCAGCAATAGAAAGGCAAAGGCAGTAAGTTTACAAAACCGAGAGTCATTTGTCATTGGTGCAGATACGGTAGTAGTCCTTGAAGGAGCCGTATTAGGAAAGCCGAAGGACAGAACAGAAGCCTACACGATGCTAAAAAGTCTATCGGGTAAAACTCATTCTGTATATACAGGGGTATCCATAATCGCACCGGAAAAAGAAAAGAATTTCTATGTAAAAACAGATGTGGTGTTTTGGGAGCTTTCAGATGAAGAAATAAATGCTTACATTGACACCAGTGAACCCTTTGATAAGGCAGGAGCATACGGAATTCAAGGCTTCGGAAGCGTTCTCGTCAAGGAAATCAATGGCGATTATTTTTCTGTTGTTGGTCTGCCAGTTTCTAGGACAGTTCGTGAATTAAGAAATGCAGGATATTTCCAACCATTTCCACAGAAAGCAAATTCATCTTAATCTCCCTCGCGCCCATTGTAAGGGAGGAAATGAAACAATGGAAACACAAAGCTTAATGATCAAGGATTTTCCGCAGGATGAACGTCCAAGGGAACGCTTTATCCAAAATGGACCTCAAAGCTTAGCTACCCATGAACTTGTTGCCATCCTTCTTCGTACCGGTACAAAGGATGAATCAGTTCTGCAATTATCTAATAGGCTCCTTACTCACTTTGAAGGCTTACGGCTATTAAAGGATGCATCTTTAAATGAAATCACTTCCATAAAAGGCATTGGTACAGCTAAAGCCATTCAGCTTTTGGCAGCCGTTGAAATTGGCAGAAGAATATCCAATTTATCCTATGACGACCGTTATACGATCCGCTCTCCAGAGGACGGGGCAAAATATGTCATGAACGACATGCGCTTCCTATCTCAGGAGCATTTTGTTTGCCTCTATCTAAATACAAAAAACCAAGTTCTTCACAAGCAAACGGTTTTTATCGGCAGCCTAAATGCCTCGATCGTGCACCCAAGGGAGGTATTCAAAGAAGCGTTCCGGCGTTCAGCTGCTTCAATCATTTGTGCCCATAATCATCCTTCTGGTGATCCCGCGCCAAGCAGAGAGGACATCGAAGTAACGAAAAGGCTTTCTGAGTGCGGTAAAATAATTGGCATTGAGGTGCTCGATCATCTCATTATTGGAGAAAATAAATTTGTGAGTCTGAAGGAAAAAGGGTATTTATAGCACTATGTTTTTATTTGACGATAAGCTATAATATTGTTTATGCTTTTTTACGTGAATGATTATAATCACCTATTCAAAAAGTAACTTTTTTATGAAAATAAATATACTAGTCAGCTAGCAGCTGGCTCTGTTCATTTTCGCATTTCGTATCAGAAAGGGAGATACAAACGATGTTTGGAACTAAGGATCTTGGAATTGATTTAGGAACAGCTAATACACTTGTATATGTAAAGGGAAAAGGAATTGTTGTAAGAGAGCCTTCAGTAGTTGCTTTGCAAACAGATACAAAACATATCGTGGCTGTGGGGAATGATGCAAAAAACATGATCGGCCGGACACCAGGGAATATCGTAGCACTTCGCCCAATGAAGGATGGGGTTATTGCTGATTATGAGACAACAGCCGTCATGATGAAATACTATATTAAGCAAGCAAATAAAAGCAAAGGACTGTTCTCTGGAAAGCCATATGTGATGGTTTGTGTACCGTCAGGGATTACTGCAGTTGAGCAACGTGCAGTTATAGACGCTACTCGTCAGGCAGGTGCTAGAGATGCATACCCAATTGAGGAGCCCTTTGCAGCGGCAATTGGTGCAAATCTTCCTGTATGGGAGCCTACTGGCAGCATGGTCGTTGATATTGGTGGAGGAACAACTGAGGTAGCGATCATTTCTTTAGGTGGTATTGTAACTAGCCAGTCCGTTCGTGTAGCTGGAAATAATATGGATGAAGCGATTATCAATTACATTCGTAAACACTATAATCTTTTGATTGGTGATCGTACATCTGAAACGATTAAGGTCGAAGTTGGTTCAGCGGGTGATCCTAACGGTATCGATAATATTGAAATACGCGGACGTGATCTTTTAACTGGACTTCCTAAGACTATTGAAATAACAGCTGAGGAAATTTCTAAAGCTCTGCATGACACAGTTTATGCCATTGTTGACGCTGTAAAAGTAACACTAGAGAAAACGCCACCAGAGCTTGCAGCAGATATTATGGATCGCGGGATAGTTTTGACTGGCGGAGGCGCCTTACTTCGAAACTTGGACAAGGTAATTAGTGAAGAAACGAAAATGCCAGTATTAATTGCTGAAAATCCGCTTGATTGTGTAGCGATTGGTACGGGAAAAGCACTGGATCACATTGATTTATTTAAAAATAAATCAAGGGATTCCCGTTAATATCATGATTGAAGCCCATTCACCTAAAATAGTGACTGGGCTCCAATCGTGTTTATGATAAGACAGTTCCTAGATCTTGTTTTAGATATACAATGCTCTTCGTACATTTCTTATATAAATAGTAAATTGAGGTGTTAAAAATGCCACAATTCTTTTTGAATAAACGCCTGATTCTTTTGCTTGTTAGCATCATTATTCTCGTGGCATTGATTGGGTTTTCATTAAAGGAACGTGAACAATTAAGCTGGCCAGAGCAATTTATCAAGGATACCACTGGATGGATTCAAACTGCCATTTCACGCCCAACTCATTATGTTGCTGGTTTCTTTGAAAATTTGCAAGACTTGCAAAATACATATACAGAAAATAAAGAGTTAAAAAAGCGGCTGGATGAACTCGCACGTCTTGAAGCAGATGTACAAATGTTTAAAAAGGACAATGCTGAGCTTCGTGAAATTCTTGATAAAAAGGAATCGTTAAGTGAATTTGATCCAATACAAGCTACAGTAATTGGAAGAAACCCTGACCGATGGACCGACCTTCTTATTATCAATAAAGGGTCTAAAGATGGCATTAAACAAAATATGGCTGTCATTACTGCAAATGGTTTGATCGGGAAGGTGAAAAGCAGTCAGCCTCTAACTTCTACAGTACAGCTATTAAGTGCGATGGATCCGACAAATCGTATATCGGCTGAAATTCAGGCAGATGGAAATAGCTATTATGGCCTAATTGAAGGATATGACAAAGATAAAGGACTTCTATTACTGAAAAGGATTCCATTTGATGCAAAAGTAGAAAAGGGGCAAAATGTCATTAGCTCCGGTAAGGGCGGGGTATTTCCAAAGAATCTTCCGATTGGAAAGGTAGTTGAAGTTGCACCTGCTGAATATGGACTAACTTTAACAGCTTATGTGAAGCCAGGGGCAAATTTATATGATATTGAGCATGTGATGGTTGTAAATAGGAAAGCTTTACAGCCTGACTTGGAAGAAATGATAGATGATAAGGAGGAGGAACTGTGAGAAAATTCCTTCTTCCTCTTTTATTCATTTTGATTTTCATTGCAGAAAGCATTTTTGTAGAGCTAATGCCCGAAAAAGCTTTTGGAGAAGCTTATATTATTGTGCCCAGGTTTTTAATAATTGCTTTAACTTTTCTAACAGTTTATGGACCTGGAAAATATGGGATCATTTATAGCTTCTTTGTTGGACTTCTATTTGATATTGTTTATACCGAAATTATCGGGATTTATTTGTTTATGTTGCCATTAGTTTCCTATATTATTCTGAAGCTAATGAAAATATTACAAACCAATATTGTCATTGTTTCAATTGTTGCCTTGATTGGGGTGCTGCTTCTGGAGTTAGGAGTTTATGAAATGTATTTCCTAATTCATCGAACCAACATGCCATTTTCTACTTTCATGTCACTTCGTTTTTTGCCAACAGCGATTTTTAATTTAATTTTCATTATTATTGCAGCTTATCCGCTCAAAAAGCATTATGATAAACTAGTAGCAAGCTTGGATATATAATACCGTTCATAGTAAAAATTAAATTCCCACACTTTCCATCAATGAATTCTTATCCTAAAAAGGATTTTTTAGCCTTTCTGTCGAATTCTTTTTATTTATGGAGCGTATAAAGCGCTTGCGCTTTTCTTATGAGGTGAACATCTTGACATGAAGAAATTCCAAAATATAACGATTAAAGGGACAAAGGATGGGTTAATACTCCATCTCGATGATTCCTGTTCTTATGAAGATTTAAAAAAAGAGTTAGATATTAAGCTTTCTGAAAGCTCGAGATCACGTGAAGATCGCCTAATCACAGTAAAGGTTCAGGTTGGCAACAGATATTTATCGAACGATCAGGAAGAAGAACTAAAAGAGCTAATTCGACAAAAGAAAAATCTTGTTGTAGATTCAATCATTTCCAATGTCGTTTCGAAAGAAGAAGCAGCAAAATTAAAAGAAGAAACCGAAATTATACCTATTGCTAGAATTATTAGGTCTGGTCAAGTATTACATGTACAAGGCGATCTCCTCCTC
The DNA here is from genome assembly GCF_036965225.1 of Bacillus sp. JJ1474. Lineage (NCBI taxonomy): Bacteria > Bacillati > Bacillota > Bacilli > Caryophanales > Bacillaceae > Bacillus > Bacillus sp. JJ1474. The sequence goes on from NZ_JBALPC010000045.1 coordinate 16,577, forward strand.
GTTGGGGATGTTAATCCTGGAGGGACAGTGATTGCAGGCGGAAATATTTATATTATGGGGACCTTAAAGGGGATAGCACATGCGGGCTTTTATGGAAATAAAGAAGCAATTGTTGCAGCATCTAGCATGAAGCCTTCACAATTGCGCATTGCATCTTGTATAACAAGAGCTCCTGATCAAAATCAGGACCAGGAAAAAAGAGAAATGGAATGTGCTTACATAAATGAACAAGATCAAATAACAGTAGATAGATTACAAGTGTTGATGCATCTAAGACCAAACATTACGAGATTGGAAGGGGGACAATAGGATGGGAGTAGCAATTGTCATAACATCAGGTAAAGGTGGAGTTGGAAAAACGACAACTTCAGCTAATATTGGAACAGCTTTAGCTCTGCAAGGAAAAAGAGTTTGCCTCGTCGATACAGACATTGGCCTCCGTAATTTAGATGTGGTGATGGGACTTGAAAACCGTATTATCTATGATTTAGTCGATGTATTAGAGGGACGGTGCAAGATTCATCAGGCACTTGTAAAAGATAAACGGTTTGAAGATCTGCTTTATTTATTGCCTGCCGCACAAACGAGTGATAAAACCGCAGTCACTCCTGAGCAAATGAAGGTACTCGTTAATGAATTAAAACAAGACTATGATTATATCATTATTGATTGTCCTGCAGGTATTGAGCATGGATACCGCAATGCAGTTGCAGGTGCTGATAAAGCAATTGTTGTGACAACACCAGAAGTTTCAGCTGTTCGAGACGCAGACCGTATTATTGGTCTGCTTGAAAAAGAAGAAAATGTTGAAGCGCCAAGGCTAGTGATTAACCGGATCCGCAGTCAAATGATGAAAAATGGGGATATGCTCGATGTGGATGAGATTGCCGCTCATCTGTCTATCGAATTAATAGGCATTGTGGCAGATGATGATGAAGTCATTAAAGCTTCAAATCACGGAGAACCAATTGCATTAAACCCTAATAGCAAAGCTTCTATTGCTTATAGAAACATTGCCCGCCGAATATTAGGAGAATCGATTCCCCTCCAGCCTCTGGAGGAAGATAATGTAGGCGTTTTCTCAAAAATTAAAAAGTTTTTTGGTGTCAAGTAAAAGTCAGGGAAATTCCTTGGCTTTTTTATTTTAAATAAATAGCCTCTCGTTTCTTCTTCTAGAAGATTCAATTTATTTCAAGTCATACTCCCATTGGACAACTCATAGACTTGTACAAAAGAATCGTAAGGGAATGGTGGGGGCGTATGAGATCACGAGCAGACGAAATACGAAAGCGGATGGAACGAAGAAAAAGAGAACGAGAGCGAATGTCAAAACCGATAACAAAACAAAATCTGTGGACGGAAGATGAAGAAAGATATGGCTTTGATAGGATTTCTTCGTATGACGGCAAAGGGGAAGAAAGCTTTCATCCTTTATTCCGAAAAGAACATTTCTTATTTAAAATACTTGCCTCTGCATGCCTATTTTTAATTATCGCCATCATGTTCAAAAACAATACTGGAACCTTTGAACCTGCGAGGAACTTTGTCATGAAAGCGATGGAAAATGACTTTCAATTTGTGACTGTTGCGAATTGGTATGAAGATAAATTCGGCAAACCCCTTGCCCTTTTACCATTTAAGGATGAGAAGGAAGGGAAAAAGGAGTTATCCCCAAAAACGGAGTATGCTTTGCCGGCTTCAGCTAGAATTCTTGAGGATTTTCAAGAAAATGGGCAGAGAATTACAATTGAAACGAGCAAGGATGCTGCTGTTATCGCCATGAGTGAAGGTTTAGTTAAATTTGCGGGGAAAAAGGACGGCTTTGGAAAAACCGTCATTATTAGCCACGCTGATAATAGTGAATCATGGTATGGGAATTTAGAGGAAATTAACGTGAATCTCATGGAGTATGCTGAAAAAGGCACTGAATTGGGTAAGTCAACTGCAATGGAGGATGGAATGAAGGGTTCCTTTTATTTTGCTATTAAAAAGGGTGATGATTTCGTTGACCCGATACAGGTGATCCCATTTGAATAAATTTGCAGGATTGATAAAATATATTTATATTCACCCGCTTCTTTGGGTTGTTATTGGATTAGCTGTGATGACCGCTCATTTTATAGAATTGTCTCTGTTTTTGCTAATAATTTTTGTTCATGAAATGGGGCATGCGGCAGCAGCGTCTTTTTTTTCGTGGAGGATTAAAAGGATTGCCTTGCTGCCATTTGGTGGGGTTGCGGAAATAGAGGAGCATGGAAATCGCCCTTTAAAGGAAGAACTGATTGTTATCCTATCAGGGCCTCTCCAGCACATTTGGATGATGGGGGCTGCTTACCTTCTTTATGAGCTTTCATTTCTTTCAGAAGGCATGTACGAGCTGTTCATTCAGTATAATTTAATGGTCTTATTATTTAATCTGCTGCCCATTTGGCCGCTTGATGGTGGAAAGATCGTTTTTCTATTCTTATCCATCTATCAATCATTTCCAAATGCACATCGGAGAGCTTTGCTAATTTCTGCTGTTTGTACATTGCTTTTTTCAGTTTTTATCTTAATATTTTCACCAATCAATTTAAATATTTGGGTAGTGATCGCCTTTTTGTTATTTTCACTGTACCATGAATGGAAACAAAGCCGTTACGTTTTCATGCGTTTTCTGCTTGAAAGATATTACGGGAAGAATAGTGACTTTCGTCAGCTAAAGCCCATTGTAGTGAAAGAGGATGAAATGGTTATGCATGTGCTCGAGAAATTTCAGCGCGGCTTTAAGCATCCGATTATTATTGAAAAAGACGGGAAAGAAAAGGGTTCAATGGACGAAAACGAGCTTTTACATGCTTATTTTACGGAAAAAATGGTAACATCCCGTATTGGAGATCTACTCTATGTTTATTAGAAGTTAAAGTGAGGAACTATTTTGTATACATTGATTATTAATCATTTAACTAGGGAAAAACGGTTTGCTTTAGTAAAAAATAATGTGGTGGAAAAGCTATTTATTCAACAGCCGAAGCAACAGTCAGCTGTAAGCAAAATTTATTTAGGAATAGTTGAAAAAGTGCTACCCGGAATGAATGCCGCCTTTGTGGATATTGGCGAGGAAAAGAGCGGGTACCTACATCGGGATAAAATGGCATCTTTTGTACAGGCAGAGGAAGATGGAGCTGAAAGTGTTTCTTCCTATGCTCATCAAGGCGAAAGGCTGCTTGTTCAAGTAGAAAAGGATGCAGCAGGAACAAAGGGACCGCGTCTCTCTGGTATCATTGAGCTGCAAGGAAATCATTTAATTTACATGCCTCGTGGACGTTATGTCGCCGTATCCAAAAAAATTGAAGATAGCCAAGAAAGAGAAAAGCTGCGGGAGCTTGGCCATGAAATGAAGGAGCCAGAAGAGGGTCTTATTTTTCGAACATCTTCAAAAGGCACACAAAAAGAACAGTTATTAGCCGAGCTTGAACAGCATCGGCTTAAATATAACGAGATCCTTCAAACGGCTGGTGTTTTAAGAAAGCCAGGATGTGTGCTGGAGCGAAATTCATTGATTGATGAAATTTCTGAGGAGATAGAAAGATTAGAAATAAATGAAATTATTGTGGATGATTCCGCTTTTAAGGTTGAGCTTCAGAAGAAATTTCAATGCTCCATTCAGCTATATAGTGGAAAAGAAAACATTTTTTCTGCTTATAGACTTGAACATGAAATTGAAAAAGCGTTAAAGAGAATTGTATGGCTGGAAAATGGTGCCTATCTAATTTTTGACGAGGCGGAGGCATTAACGGTCATTGATGTGAATACAGGGAAATACTCGGGTAAACAAGACCTTTCGGATACGATATTAAAGACAAATGAATGGGCAGCAGTTGAGGCCGCTAGACAAATTCACCTTCGCGATATTGGCGGTATGATCTTAATCGATTTCATTGATATGAAGAAGGAAAAGGATCGGCAGCATATTATTAGCTTGTTAGAGGGTGAGCTTAGGAAGGATGAGAGACGGACAAAAGTAATAGGCTTTACCCCGCTCGGAATCCTGCAATTAACGCGGAAGAAGACTAAGCCTGCCCTATTAGAATCCTTGACGATGAAGTGCCCAAGCTGTGAGGGGACAGGTCGTGTATTAAGTCCAGAGTCAATCGCTTTTCGCTTAGAAAGAGAGCTATGGGAGCATAAAGGCGGGGACTATGAGGCCGTCTTCATAGAAGCTACACAAGATGTTCAAAGGACCTTCTCTGGAGAGAAAAATGTCCACAAGGAAAGAATGGAGGAATTGCTCGGTCTAGAGATTATTTTTAGCGGCAGTGATTCTTTAAAACCAAGTTATGAGATTCGGCAATATGGAACTTCAGCTGATTTAAGAAAAAAGCTAGAATCCAATTGACATTTCGGGGCAATTTATGATAGGATTTTCATGTTATGTTTGTAGCGCACCCGTGCTACAACCGCTCAGAACAGGTTATAAGCTTTTGCATTACTTTCAAGTAATGTAAGACGCCTGATGATGGCGAGTCTTAGTCTAAGAGGAGGTGCAGTTCATGTACGCGATTATTGAAACTGGTGGCAAGCAAGTACGTGTAGAAGAAGGTCAAGCTATCTACATCGAAAAGCTAAATGCAGAAGCAGGCGAAACAGTAACTTTTGATAAAGTTCTTTTCGTTGGCGGAGACAATGTAAAAGTAGGAAGCCCTGTTGTTGAAGGAGCTACTGTTACAGCTAAAGTTGAAAAGCAAGGCCGTGCGAAGAAAATTATTGTTTTCAAGTACAAAGCGAAGAAAAACTATCGCAAAAAGCAAGGTCATCGTCAGCCATACACTAAAGTTGTGATTGAAAAGATCAACGCTTAAGGCGATTAACATGATTCAAGTTACGGTGAATCGAAAAGAGTCCGGTATGATTCAGTCATTTGAAATAAGCGGCCATGCCTTTTTTGCTGAAAGAGGGAATGATATTGTCTGTGCAGGCGTATCAGCCGTATCGATTGGCGCCATTAACGCGGTGCATGCTTTAATCGGCATTACACCCGATATTGAGCAAAAGGAGGATGGTTTTCTCCGCTGTGCAATTCCGGACAATTTGCCGGAAGAAACAAACGAGAAAATTCAACTTCTTTTAGAAGGAATGGTTGTCTCATTGCAGACGATCGAAGAGCAATACGGGCAGCATATAAAAATGACCTTCAAAAAGCAGGAGGTGGAATAAATGTTACTAAAATTAGATCTTCAGTTATTTGCTTCTAAAAAGGGAGTAGGTTCAACGAAGAACGGCCGTGATTCTATCGCGAAGCGTCTAGGTGCTAAGCGTGCTGATGGTCAGTTCGTAACTGGTGGTTCTATTCTTTACCGTCAACGCGGTACTAGAATTTACCCAGGTGTAAACGTTGGTAAAGGTGGAGATGATACACTTTTCGCGAAAGTGGATGGTGTTGTTAAATTCGAGCGCCTTGGCCGTGATCGTAAGCAAGTAAGCGTATATCCTGTAGCTCAAGAAGCATAAGGAATGCTTAGGAAAACTCTAGCCTAAATGGTTAGAGTTTTCTTTTTGGTTTGAATCATGTATATTTTGCTTACGTTAGCTTGGTTTTTTGATATACTAACAGCAAGTGACACTTAACTTTATTCAGCCATTTTCATCCATTACTATAGGCTGTTAGATGAATGCAAAATAGCTATTCAATTAAGTCGAGCTAAAAAAAGGCTGAATAAAGTTAAGCCTCTGGCGGATGCCTCAGATTTTTCAGAGGAATTTATCGAGCGAGCTCAGGTAATCTGGGCGCAAATACGCCAAGGCGAATTTGATTTCATGTGTAGGAGTGCATGTATGAAGACTGATTGGGATGTAATCGAGGTGCTGCGTTACGCACGCCACGACTGGTTAAACAAAATCCAACTAATAAAAGGAAATCTGGCATTAAATAAAATTGACCGGGCTAAAGAAATTATTAATGAAATTGTTGTTGAAGCCCAAGCTGAAGCTAAGCTGTCTAACTTGAATATTCCTCAATTCGCCTCCTTGCTTCTTACATATAATTGGGAAAATCATTCGTTTCAAATTGAATATGATGTAATGGAAAGTTCAGTGAACGGTTTATTGGATGATGATTGGCTTACAAATTGGACTAGATCTTTTTTCGATTATTTGGATTCATCTATTAAGCCGTTTTATGAGAATCATTTATCTGTTACAATTGAGCCGCAAATGGATGGAACCCGTTTCTTTTTTGATTTTAGAGGGATAATAATAAATAAGATGCAGCTAGAGCAATTTTTGGAGATAAAAGGATCAACATATCCAGAAATTGTTATTCAAAGCTGGACTGAACAAGAATTATCATTTGATTTTTTAGTTTCCCCTAGAAAATAATCCATCATCATAGTACATAATGAAAACATACAGTTCTTGCTGTTCTATGAAATGGGAACAGCTAAGACGGGAGGAATAATATGTTTGTCGATCAGGTAAAAATTTATGTTAAAGGCGGAGACGGAGGAAATGGCATGGTTGCCTTCCGCCGTGAAAAATATGTTCCTAAGGGAGGACCTGCGGGCGGAGATGGCGGTAATGGCGCAGATGTCGTTTTTGAAGTGAACGAAGGTCTGCGTACACTAATGGATTTCCGTTATCAGCGCCATTTTAAAGCTACCCGCGGGGAGCATGGCATGTCCAAAAACCAGCATGGCAAAAATGCTAAAGATATGATTGTTAAGGTTCCCCCTGGAACAGTTGTTACAGATGTAGAAACAAATGAGATCATTGCTGACCTTACTGAGCATGGCCAAAAAGCTGTTATTGCAAGAGGTGGCCGAGGTGGAAGAGGAAACTCTAGATTTGCTACTCCATCTAATCCAGCACCAGAATTATCAGAGCATGGAGAGCCGGGAATCGAGAGAGAAGTCATTCTTGAATTAAAGCTTTTGGCGGACGCTGGGCTTGTTGGTTTTCCAAGCGTAGGCAAATCAACGCTATTATCTGTTGTTTCTTCGGCAAGACCGAAAATTGCAGAATACCATTTTACGACTATTGCTCCAAATCTAGGTATGGTTGAAACCGAAGACGGGCGCAGCTTTGTCCTAGCAGACCTGCCAGGATTAATTGAGGGGGCACATTCTGGAGTTGGTCTTGGCCATCAGTTCCTAAGACATATTGAACGTACCCGGGTTATCGTTCACGTCATTGACATGGCGGCAACAGAGGGCAGAGATCCATATGAAGACTACTTAACCATTAATAAAGAATTACGAGAATATAATTTACGATTAACGGAAAGACCTCAAATTATTGTTGCAAATAAAATGGAAATGCCTGGAGCGGAGGAAAACCTTCAAAAGTTCAAAGAGCAAATTGAAGAGGATTATCCAATTTTTCCAATATCGGCGATTACAAGACAAGGGTTAAGAGATTTAGTATTTGCCATTGCTGACAAAATTGAAAAAACACCTGAATTCCCGCTTCATGATGAGGTCGAGACAGGTGTTCATCGCGTAGTCTATAAACATGAAGCTGAAGAATCAGAATTCGTTATTACAAGGGATTCAGCTGGTACATTTATTGTTTCAGGAGACGCGATTGAGAAGCTCTTTAAGATGACTGACTTTTCTAGGGATGAATCTGTCCGCCGTTTTGCAAGACAGCTCCGTGGAATGGGTGTCGATGAAGCTCTCCGTGAAAAAGGGGCAAAGGACGGGGATACAGTAAAGCTTCTTGATTATGAATTTGAGTTTATAGATTAATCTCAGGATGGCTTAATGGAGTGTAGGTATGAGACAGGAGAAATTCGATAAGAAATTTTATCTCGTTCGGGAAGATGTTCTTCCCGAGGCTATGAAAAAAACGTTAGATGCTAAAGAAATGATTGAGAGAGGGAAGGCAGAATCCGTTTGGGATGCCGTGCAAAAGGTAGATTTGAGCAGGAGTGCCTTTTATAAATACAGGGATACTGTCTTTCCTTTCCATACGGTAGTCAAAGAAAGATTAATTACTTTATTTTTCTATCTGGAAGATCGTTCAGGTACTTTATCTCATCTACTTGCAGTGGTTGCCTCTTCTGGGTGCAATGTCATGACAATTCACCAAACGATCCCTTTAATGGGGAGGGCAAACGTCACCCTTTCCTTAAATATTACTGCGATGGCTATTGAAATTGAAGAACTGCTTGCAAATTTGAGAAAGCTGGAGTTTGTTGAAAAAGTTGAGGTGCTCGGCTCAGGTGCATAATCTTTGTACCTATTCCGGCCCTGATTTTTTCTTTTATAGGCAGTTTATCAAAACAATCAAAATTGATTACTTACATTCTTCGTGTAAAGTGGTAAAGTATTAGTATGAAAGAATGCTTGTAATTAAAGGGAGAGATTTTTCGTGAAAGTAGGTTATTTAGGTCCGAAAGCAACATTTACTGATATCGCTGTACGGGAAATGTTTCCCGAAGAACAGGCTGTGCCCTATTTAACAATTCCTGATTGTTTTGACGCTTTAATAGAGGATGACATTGAAGTAGCTGTAGTGCCACTAGAGAATGCACTTGAGGGATCAGTTAATATTACGCTGGATTATTTAGTTCATGAAGTGGATCTTCCAATTGTTGGGGAAATAACTTGTCCGATTAGGCAGCATTTTATGGTTCATCCAGCAAATAAAGATCATTGGAAGGAGGTTGGTGTTGTTTACAGTCATTCTCATGCTTTAGCTCAATGCCATAAATTTTTGCATAAGGAGCTTAAGGGGACGCCATCTGAAAAAACAACATCGACTGCTGCTGCAGCTCAATTTGTAAAGGAGCATCCAGACATTAAAGCGGGTGCGATTGCCAACGAGCTCGCGGCAAAGGAATATGGTCTTGAAATCGTACGTGAGGATATTCACGATGTCAGCTATAATCATACACGTTTTATAGTTCTATCGAAGAACGAGGTCTCTTTACGGGAAGAGAAAACATCATTTAAGGGCTACAAAACGACAGTCATGATTACTTTGCCATCTGATCGTTCCGGAGCTCTTCATCAAGTGCTGTCTGCCTTTGCTTGGAGAAAATTAAATCTTTCTAAAATTGAATCAAGGCCAATGAAAACAGGACTTGGAAATTACTTCTTTATAATTGATGTTGATATGAAGCAGGATGATGTTCTCATACCAGGTACAGTCGCCGAACTGGAAGCATTAGATTGTAAGGTGAAAATTTTAGGAAGCTATCCATACTTTCAGCTCGGAATGGAAAAAAGCCGAGTGCAACATATATGAGTAATTACGGCATTGTAAATTGGTTCGATAATGTTGAGAAAAAATTTCCAATAACAACAGAAAAATGAACGCTCAAAATCACTTTGAGCGTTCATTTTTTTATAATATTATTTTTAAGCGGACAATGAGTCCTTTATTTTTAATAAATGACCATAATATAAGAGCTAAGCGGACTCTAGGTACGTTAAATACAAAAAAACATAAGCGAATTACTGCTTTTTTACAAAATAGCGGAACCTATGTCCACAAACATAAGGAAATACCCTATTTTTTCGCATATAACGGAACTGATGTCCGCCAAGCTCAGATAATCAAAATTACAAAAGTTGTTAATCCTTACTAGTTAAAAGTCAGCAGGGCCAATTCCGTATGTCTAGTCACCAATTAGTATACTTGCTTATCCGCAAAACAACATTATATGCTTTTTTCTCCTATTCCACGATAAAATTAGCTTGCTTCAATGCATTGACTGCTTCATCCAGTTTTTGTTCAGAGGCAGCTTGGATGGTGTGGAGGTGAATGCCTTCTGTTAGCTCTGATAGGTAGGCTGCCTTTGTTGCTTTGATTTTTTCAATAAATTGCTTGACTTCTTTTCGATTTGAAACCATAACCGAAGCAATTAAATCCCCGTAAACGGGATGTTCAATTCGCACGTCCTTGACTGTAATTCCATGGTCCACAAGTAAATTCAGCTCTTCTTCTGTTCTTTCGGGAGTGTGGGAACTTGCAACGGTTCGTTCAAAAGATGTGGAGATGGAAGCTTGGGTTAAGTAAATATATCCTTGGCTTGTAGCAAGGATAGGCTCTCCTCTTGCTTTAAGCAAGGTAATATCACCAACAATGACTTGCCTGCTTACGTTCGTTCTCGTTGCAAGCTCATTGCCTGTTATCGGTTCACCATTTTTCTTCAATAATTCGAGTAGCAGTTCTCTTCTTTCCTCACCGAGTACCTTTTTCTGATCCTTCATTTTTCGAAAACTCCCTTTATATGACGATAATGATACATTTTAACATATTTGTTCAGTAAAATTAAATTTGCTTAATCCGGAAACCATTCTTGAGTTATTCTTACAAGAGCTTTCCCTAATGCTTCTGTGTCTGCTTCTGTTGTATCCCAGCCAAAGGAAATTCTAATAAACTCTTTCGCATCCTTCCCTGTTATTCCCATAGCATTCATCGTTTTAGATATCGTTTGCAAGCCTACCTGGCAAGCACTGCCTGTTGAAACAGCAAAGCCCATGCGATTACACTCAAGCATCACAAATTGCCCTTCAATGCCCCTTATTCGCATCCCAATCGTTGATGGGAGCTGTTGATTGTGATTAGAGCCGTAAATAATATACTGACCATTTATAGGTTCAAGGGCATGTAAAAAAATCTCCCGTAGATGCTGATAATGATTTGTGTGATTGTCCAGATTCTTATAAGCCTTTTGGGCAGCAATAGTCATAGCAGCAATACCCGGGACATTGACAGTACCTGGCCTGAAGCCTCTTTCATGAGATGTTTTTGGATAATAAGGCATCCAATGTAAATGGGGATCGATATAAACAACTCCTGTTCCCTTAGGTCCAAAAAATTTATGTCCAGAAATAGAGAGACTATCGACCAATAATGCAATTTTTCTAAAATCCGTTTTACCAAATGTGTGTACACAATCACTATGAAACAGAATTTGATTCTTTTTGCAGAGCATACTAATTTCTTCAAGAGGCTGCAAGGTGCCAATTTCAGAATTTCCATGCTGAATGGTTATTTGCACGGTATCCTCCCTGATTGCTGATCTTAGCTCGACTAAATCAATTAATCCCTTGGAATTTAGTGGAAGTGCCGTTACTTCAAAATGATGCTCGTCAATTAATTTGTCTAACGTACTATGAACGGACGAATGCTCTGCCATGCTTGTTATGATATGCTTGCCCTTTTTCTTCGAGGCTGTTAATAGTGCATGAATAGCAAGGGAATTACCTTCAGAGCCCCCGCTTATAAAATAGATTCCTTCCTTCTGAACATGAAGTAAGCTGGCCCATTCACTTCGGCAATGTTCTAATAAGCTGCTGGCTTCACTCCCTTTATCATGCAGGCTTTGTGAATTTCCATAATATTGGGTTGCCGCCTTTATAAATGTCTCAGCTGCTTCCTCATCAAGAGGGCAGGTTGCAGCATAATCAAAGTATTTCATCCCAGTATCACTCCATAGTCATATTCTCTAATTCTCAAAAGATCTAAAATTATTAATGATAGAGCTGCAATTCTTATGACAAATCTATAAAAACTCTTGTCATAAGTTTAAATCTATGTAAATATAAGTGTCAAGACACATGTGAAGTCAGGGGGTAAATATGAATAAGGCCAATGTCATCATAATTGGCAGCGGGATATCGGCTTTGCAATTAGCAAAGAGTCTTCGCTGTGACTTGAATGTGATTATTCTCACAAAGTCTAATGTGTATAATAGTAACTCATTTTTCGCTCAAGGAGGTGTAGCCGCGGCCATTGGAAAAAAGGATCATCCAAATAAGCATTATCAGGATACGTTGGAAGCGGGAAGATTTCATAATGATCCTGTAGCAGTGGAGAAATTAACGCAGGAAGGTCCAGCATTAATAAATAGTTTAATAGCTGAAGGCTGTTCATTTGATAAAGGATCGGATGGGGAACTCTCTCTTGGAATGGAAGGAGCACATAGTGATCATCGCATTGTCCACAGTGGAGGGGATGCCACCGGGAGAAATCTCATTCAATTTATGACTGCAAATGTAAATCAAAATATAACCATTATGGAGAATATTTTCGTATTTGACTTATTAATAGATGAGCATGGGGAAAGATGCATCGGCGTCAAAGGAAAATATCCCGACGGAAGAACAGAAACCTTTTTTGCTGAACATATTGTTTTAGCAACGGGAGGCTGTGGACAGCTATTTGCTTATACATCGAATGCTGCCACAGTTACCGGAGATGGAATTTCTCTTGCTTATAAGGCGGGTGCCGAAATCACTGATATGGAATTTATCCAGTTCCATCCAACATTGCTTCATATTAACGGAAAAGCGGTTGGATTAATTTCAGAAGCAGTTCGTGGTGAAGGAGGACGCCTTGTAACAAAGGGAGGCAATTCGATTATGAACAGCATTCATCCTTTAGGTGATTTAGCGCCAAGACATATTGTTTCTCAAACTATTTACCATTATCTCGAAAATGGAGAGCCCATTTTTCTGGATATTTCTTCTGTACAGGGATTTGAAGAACGATTTCCAACGATAACTGCTTTATGTGAGCAACATGGGATTAACATAAAGGAAGGGCTTCTTCCTGTAGCTCCAGGCAGTCACTTCTTAATGGGCGGCATCAAAACGGATTTATTAGGACGGAGCAGTTTAGAAGGGCTATATGCTATTGGGGAGGCAGCCTGTACAGGCATCCACGGGGCAAACAGACTTGCAAGTAATTCCTTACTGGAAGGATTATTCATTGGAAAAAAACTCGCCGAATGGATCAATACATCTCCAATAAAGCATTCAGTTAACTTGAAATCAATTGAACAGTCAGAAATTCGAATGAGTATAGCCAAACTACTCCCTTCTCCCTTTATCATCCAAAAATCAATGATGGAGAATGTCGGCATCATACGCACGAAAAATGGCCTCTCGAGGCAGAAGGAATGGCTTGAAAGCTTTCACATCAATAAATATTTGAACGCCAATTTTGCTGAATTATCTATTGAAGAAATTGAGATGGTATTCATGCTTATAACTGCATGGCTTGTAACAGATTCAGCTTTAAAAAGGACTGAAAGCCGTGGCGGACATTTCAGACAGGATTACCCATGTGAAAATGATCGGGATTGGCTGCGAAAGCAAATTATACATTGCAGAAAAACAGAAAAGGATGATAAGCATGAACAAATTGAAGCTGCGATTGCAACTTGAGCAATTTTTTTTGGAGGATATTGGAGACCGGGATATTACGAGTGAGCTTATTTTCGGAAGAGAAGAAAAAGGGGAAATCGTTTTTATTGCTAAGGATAATGGAGTTTTCTGCGGGGAGGATGTTATTCGGACTGGATTTACCATTCTGGACAGCGAGATTAAAGTCGAAATAAAGGTAAAGGATGGGGTCCCAATTGAGAAAGGGCAAATATTGGCGACTGCGAAAGGGAATGTAGTCCATTTATTAAAGGGTGAAAGAGTCATTCTTAATCTTATTCAGCGAATGAGCGGTATTGCCACGATAACAAATAAAACAGCCTCTGTATTAAATAGTTCACATACAAAAATTTGTGATACAAGAAAAACAACTCCGGGCCTAAGAATGTTGGAAAAATATGCTGTGCGCTGTGGGGGTGGCTTTAATCACCGTTATGGCCTTTATGATGCTGTGATGATTAAAGACAATCATATCTCTTTCGCTGGCTCAATCGAAAAAGCAGTTTCTGCCGTTCGTTCTCAAATTGGTCATATGGTTAAGGTTGAGGTAGAGACCGAAACAAAAGGACAAGTTATGGAGGCGGCTTCAGCTAATGCAGATGTCATCATGTTCGACAATAGACTGCCGGAAGAAATTAAGGAATGGATTCCATACGTGCCTGAAGGAATAGTTACAGAAGCATCTGGCGGAATTACGCTTGATAACTTGGCCAGCTACAGTGACACTGGGGTTGATTATATCTCTCTTGGCTTCTTAACCCATTCTGTTAAGTCATTAGATATTAGTGTAAAGGTTAAGGTCGGGGAGTAAAACAATGGAATTTATTTTTAAAAAACTATATTAGATAAATACCGCAAAGGGGATTAAGGGATGAATATATTTCAAACGCTTGAAAAGGGGTCAAATGTTCTTCCAGATAAATATCGAAAAATGACAACAGAAGAACTAGAGAATCAAGTAAAATCCATTAAAAATAAGCTTGGAAAAAAATTATTTATTCCGGGTCACCATTATCAAAAAGACGAGGTCATTCAATTTGCTGATGCAACCGGTGATTCCTTGAAGCTGGCTCAATTATCTGAGGATAATAAAGAGGCAGAGCATATTGTTTTTTGTGGAGTTCATTTTATGGCAGAAACCGCTGATATTTTGACTACAGAAAATCAAAAGGTGTACCTGCCAGATATGCGCGCAGGGTGCTCGATGGCGGATATGGCGGATATTTACCAAACAGAAAGAGCATGGGAGAAGTTAATTGCCCTTTTTGGAGAAACGATCATACCATTAACGTATGTGAATTCAACAGCTGCTATTAAGTCGTTTGTAGGTGAGCATGGCGGTGCAACTGTCACCTCCTCGAATGCAGAGAAAATGGTTCAATGGGCATTTGAACAAAAATCCAGAATCTTATTTTTGCCTGACCAGCATTTAGGCAGAAATACGGCCTATAATTTAGGAATAGATCTTGAGGAAATGGCTGTGTGGAATCCAATCAATGATACGCTCGAGTATGATGGCCCGATTGAGAATATCAAGGTTATTCTTTGGAAGGGGCATTGCTCCGTCCATGAGAATTTCACAGTCGCAAATATTGAAGATGCTCGTAGGACCTATCCAGATATGAAAATTATCGTCCATCCTGAATGTTCAAGAGAAGTAGTGGCTCTATCAGATATGGCAGGATCGACCAATTATATTGTTGACGCGATTAATAAAGCTGAAAAAGGTTCATCCTGGGCAATTGGGACAGAGATGAATCTTGTCAACCGAATAATAAAGCAGCATCCGGATAAACAAATTATCTCGCTAAATCCACATATGTGTCCTTGCTTGACTATGAATCGTATTGATTTGCCTCATCTAGTATGGTGTCTAGAGACAATTGAACAAGGTGAAGAGCATAACCTAATAAAAGTAGATAAAGCAATTGCTTCAAATGCAAAGCTTGCATTAGACAGAATGCTAATCCAATCATAAACCTCCAATTCGGCGGTTTTCTTTTTTTAAAAGTCATCCGACAGGAAAATTTAACAAAATTCTAAGAAAAAAATTAATTAAATTCGTTGTAAAATGGGTCTCTAATCATATTATTAATAATAATTGCATAAGTTTTTGTGTAGATTGTTAGCAAATTGCCCACTTTGACATACACTATATGGACATTTGACTAGGAGGGAAATCAGAGTGAAGATCCATATCGTACAAAAAGGGGATACTCTTTGGAAGATCGCCAAAAAGTACGGCGTGAATTTTGAAGAGCTGAAAAAATTAAATACACAGCTCAGCAATCCTGATATGATTATGCCCGGTATGAAAATAAAAGTTCCTGGATCAGGTGGATCCATAAAAAAAGAAGCTCCAATTGGAGGCATACCGGAAACAAAAGTCAGTATGGGTGCTAAAAAGGAAATGCCTATTGCAGAACACCCTTTTGCTAAAGAAAAACCAATTACATTACCTGTAGTTGAAGCACCAAAAGAAATACCGATAAAAGCAGCACCACAAGTAGAAGTACCAAAGCAATTGCCAAAAATGGTATCACCACAAATGGAATTACCAAAGCAATTGCCAAAAATGGTGTCGCCACTAGAAGAAATGCCAGTGAAACCATACGCTCCAAAAATGCCAAAGCCCATTATGCCTAATTTAGCGGCTCAGCAGCAGGCACCACAGCTCCCGCCAAAACCAGTAAACATCCTTCCACAAGTTAAACCAATTGCCCATGTAAGCCCTGAATCAATTGAAAGTGATCATATAAAACAAGGAGGGTTTTATCAGCCAATGTATCCATACCAACCACACAGTTTTTATCCTGTTTCTCCAGTCATGCCTGGAACTGGATTTCCTGGAGGATATCCACAAACTATGGGCTACCCGCAAGTTCAGGGGGCAGCAACTATGCCTATGTATCAGGCACAAGCAATGCCGATGCATCAAATGCCGCATTACGGATTAGCAGGTGTCGAAAGCCATGGTTTTGAGGAATCATCCTCATTCATGCCGATGCATCAAATGCCATATACGAATCCAGCCTTTACTCAAGTACCAGGAGCACAGATGCCAGCACCTGTAATGGGTGTTCAAGAGATGGGGCAGCATCAATTGCCGCTTCAGCCAACATATACGGCACCAGCGATGCAGCCAGCCTATGGATATCCACAGGCGCCATGTCCTCCTTTCCTGCCACCAATGATTCCGATATCACCAGTCATGCCTGGGTCCGGTTTTTGCGGACCAATGCTATACGAACAAATGCCGTATGGATATCCGCAAATGGGTGTAATGCCTCAAGTACAAGGGGTGATGGAGGAATCACCTGGTATGGCTCAGATGCCTTTAATGCCAACTCAAAGTCAGATGCCGATAATGCCAACTCAAAGTCAGATGCCGATAATGCCAACTCAAACCCAGATGCCAATATTGCCATCCCAAAGCCAAATGCCATTAATGCCAACACAAGTTATGCCAATGCAAGGAGTAAAAGAAGATTGCGGCTGTGGCAGCGGAGCCCCACAAATGTTTCAGGGAGCGTATAATCCAGGCTTTGGAGCACCTGGAATGTATGACATGGGAGTAGCTCCAATGTACCGTGCTCCATATGGACAGCAATATGGCAATCCGCAAATGGGTTACCCTATGACTGGGGTCATGAACCCATATATGAGTCCATATGGACCAGGGCCATTGGGAGGTCAGGCTTTGGAGATGCCGCGAAGCTTTGAAGAAAGCGATGAATATGAAGATTAATCACGGAGGAGACGATTTATTTCTTAATCGTCTCTTCTCCTATTTACAAAATCAGCTAACGATTACAATTGAAGAAATTAAACTAATTAGAAAAAAGGTTTTTTATGTTAAGGCGACTGACAAGGATTTTATATTAAAGGGATTTTCGACTTTTTCACGACTAAAGCAGCAGGAAGACTTTGTAACGTCTTTGAAGGAAAAAGGATTTTTAAAAACATATTCTTTTTATCAATTGGCAAAGTATCCGCCATTACAGTTTGAAGGCAGCTTTTATGGTTGTCTGGAATATATCCAGCCTTCAGATCATTCATTTACATTTCATCACCAGCAAGATCAGCAGGAAGGTTTATACTTATTAAACGATTTTCACTCAGCAACAGAAAATATGGCAAAACAATTTGAACAGGGACTCCCCCAATTTAATCAATTTGCCAAATGGAATGAAAGATTAACGATATTTTTTAATAATCTGCCGATCATTAAATATTATGTGCAAAAAGAAATAATTAATGAGTTACTCGTTTGGGCAGACTGGTCTTTAAAAGGGATTCAGGCAGAAGATAACTTTTTTCAAAGCGGGAAAAAGGTTATTCTGCATGGCGATGTCGCCCATCATAATTTTTTGCGAGCAAACAACGATGAATTACATCTGATTGACTTTGATTTAATTAGTATAGGACTACCACATTCTGACTATCTCCAATATGCCAATAGGATATTGCCTAACTTACAATGGTCATTTAAGGAGCTGGAAGGTATTAAGATCATACACCCGTTTATGCTTGAAAAGGGGTTTTTATACGGGCTCGGGTATCCAACTGACATTTTCAGGGAATGGAATCGTTCTATAAGAGAACGGTCGCATTTACAGCAAGAAAAAATTCAGCAATTGCTGCATATAACAGTTGGACAATTTAAGCAGAGACAAGATTTTTTCAAGGAATTGCAAAATAAGGTTGAATGAGTGTTATTTGGTCGTAACTAGACAGAATGAAAGCGAGTCTAACCTGCCACCCTATTAATGAGCATTAGCTCATGCTTTTACTTTGCGAGGGGGTATTTCGCTTGAATAAAAAGCTATTTGCACTGCCAGTTGCAGCAATTATGTCGATAGGATTAGCTGGATGCGGGCTAAATGATAATGAAACAGCTGTCCAAGACCGAAACAATAAAAATGTTCAGCCTATAGGCTATTATTCAAGTGATAATCAGCGAAATGGCGGAGGGAATGCCCGTATTCTTGATGGAGTGGATAATGATGGACCCGTTACTGAAATGATGGATAATACGATTAATAATGGGGACCGAAATTACCAGCGACTGCAAAATGACGGTTTCAGCCGGAATGATGCCAATTACCATGGGCATCTAGGCTTTAATGAACGTAAGCCGCGATCCTCTTATTATGAAGGCTACGATGGAAATTTCATCAATCAAATTAATCAGGCTGCCCGTGTAAATAATGTGAGGGACGTTGAATCACTTGTAAATGGAAATGATGTCCTAATCGCTGTCAATCTTGCTGATAATGATCGAAAACAAGAAACGATCACAAAAATCCAACAAGCAGTTAGTCCTTACTTAAATGGAAAAACTGCCCATATTGTCACAGATTCATCGACCTTTAATCGTATAAAGGTGATTGATAATGACTTGCGGGAAGGCGGCCCAAGGGATCAGATTAATTTAGACACTCAAAACATCTTTAATTCGCTGAAAAAACGGTAAATTTAACGGATTTGGACAGGTTTTTGATAAAACGCTGCAACAAGTACAGAAACATAAGGAGCAAAGTTATGCTTTGCTCCTAACTTTACTTATTTGTGGAGAATGGTTAATACTCTGCGTAGCTCTGTAGCAGCTATTTGTCCTGGTGCAGATGCTTTTTTCGCAGAACCGAATGTTATGCTTGAACCAAAAATTCCTCCTGATAAACGGCTTATTACCCCTTTTTCTGCCATCGACATCGTAATAATCGGGCGATCAGCATAATGATCATACATTGTAAGTGTGGCTTCTAATAGTGTTAAGACATCTGATGCAGTTGTAGGCATGACAGCAATTTTGGGAAGATCGCCGCCAAGCTCTTGCGCCTTACGGAGACGTCTAATTATTTCATCTTTTGGAGGCGTTTTTTCAAAGTCGTGATTGGAAATGATGACAAAAACATGATTGGTGTGTGCGGTATTTACAACCTCTCTAATAATAACCTCATCACTAAATAATTCTACATCCACAATATCCACTAAACCTGTATTGATAACTGCTTTATTTAATTCCGCATAATAGGCAAGGCTGATGTCTTTTTCGCCGCCTTCCCTTGCACTTCTAAAAGTGAAAATAATAGGCGTGGAAGATAATTCCTTGTGGATCATTCCCAAAGCCATTTTAACTTGGTCAATATCCTCAACATTCTCGAAAAAGTCGGCCCGCCATTCTACTAAATCTGCATCAATTGTTTTTAAATACGTTGCCTCTTCCTTTATTTGACTTATTGTCTCCCCAATAATAGGGACACATATTTTCGGAGGCCCATCGCCAATTACAATATTCTTAACTGTTATTTGCTTGTTCAAGAGTAATGTTTTTACAATCTGGTCGGAAACTTCTTCCGCTTCTAGATTTTCTGTTTCAAACTTATGATGGTGATGAGAATAAATTTCCTGTCTTATTTGAAAAAGCTCTTGAATTTCATTCAAAGATTTTCCTTGCAGCACAGGACGGCTATCAATAATTAAAGGAATTCTTTCCTTCCAGCTTTCCCAAGGCAAGTGAATATAAATAACAATACAATTCGCTAAACAGGCCTCTCTAATTTCTTTCTGAAGAAAAGCTCCTCCGCCAAGAGATAAAATATGAGATTTTTCTTGGCTCAATTTAATAATGAGTGCTTTTTCCTTCTCCCTAAACTGCTTCTCACCTAGCTGACTAAAAACTTGGGATATGGGCATTTGAAATTCTTTTTCTATTTCAACATCTGTATCAATAAATTTCCGGCCTAGCTTTTCAGCAACCAAATTTCCTATAGTTGTTTTGCCAACTCCCATAAATCCAATAATAACTATGCTTTTTTCCCTCAAAGGAATTTCTCGGCTTAACAAAATACATGATCCCCCTAAGTAAATATAACTTTTCCTCATTATAGAACTTCTTTCATGCTAATCATAGTTTAAATATTTTGTTATTTGCTCAATTACTTTTTTGAATGATTCACTGTTTATTAATTAATTTGTAAAATATAACCGGATAAGGAAGAAAAATATGGTCACAATAGTTAATGATATGAAACAAAATTTAAAAGCACCGTATTCAATAACGAGGTGATCAATAATGAGAACCAAATGGTCCATAGCCCTTTGCTTTGCTATTCTACTTTTGATTCAGTTTTCCCCTATCAATGGATTAGCAGAGGGAAATGCTTCACAGGGGAATATGGGGAATAACAAGGTTACAACTTTTGAGGAACCACTGCATATAACGGTCGTTTTAGAGCGTATGTATATGGATGGAGAGTTAAGCCAGGAACTTCTTACGGAAACAATCTGGTCCATGGAAGAATTTTGGGCGAAATATGATGAATGGCAGCTTATAGATATGGAAGAAGAGAAAATGATCTTCCGTAAATATATGGATGACATATCCCCATTACTGAAAGCGAACGGTTATTTTGGCATTACAGATAAAGGGGTTTTAACGATCTTTAACGGAAGGCCGTATAAGTCAAATATAATCCAGTCCTTTTTTCAGATTGACTTAGGCCAACTTGAAAGTAAAAAGTGTGAGGAATTAAAAAAAGGAATCCCAATAAAAACAAAGGAACAGTTTGTTGAAGTGCTGGAGACATTTAAGTCTTACTCCAAAGTAGAAAAACAAGCGAATTAAAAAACAGTGACAGCTACTACAATTACAGTGGCTGTCACTGTTTTTTTGTGATGATTATTTACATACCAGCCTTGGTTTTTTACTGCTATTTTTTCTACGAATATATGTAAAGTATGATACAATGATGTACAGCAAAATAGAGGAGCGAAAAGGCATTGTATGAATTTATTAAAGGGCGGGTTGACTATATTGGGCCCGAATTTGTTGTCATCGAGAATAACGGTATAGGCTACCAAATCTCTACTCCAAATCCATTTAGCTTTTCAAAGGATTTAGGACAAGAGGCTAAGGTATTCACTTACCACCATGTGAGACAGGATGTCATAGCCTTATACGGTTTTCATTCGAGAGAAGAGAAAACGCTGTTTATTAAACTATTAGATGTTACTGGAATTGGACCGAAGGGTGCATTGGCCATTCTGGCATCTGGGGAACCGGAACAAGTGGTTCAGGCGATTGAAAATGAGGATGAAGCATTCCTTGTGAAATTCCCGGGAGTCGGTAAAAAAACAGCGAGACAAATGATCCTGGATCTTAAAGGGAAATTGCAAAATATTGTACCGGACTTTTTTCCAGATTTATTTTCACAGGATAAATTACATCCTCAAATGAACGAGCATAGCCAAGAGTTTGAGGAGGCAATCCTTGCATTAAAGGCACTTGGATATTCGGAAAAGGAGATTAACAAAATATCTCCGGCATTAAAAAAAGAAAAATTAACAACAGACCAGTACATAAAAAAAGCGCTGCAAAGGCTGTTAAAATAATGGCTTAGTTATTACTAAGTGAAATTGTGGTGATGATATGGAAGAACGTATAATATCTAGTGAGGCTGATCTGCAGGATCTCTCATTTGAACAAAGCTTACGTCCCCAGAATTTAAAACAATATATCGGTCAGGATAAGGTAAAGGAAAACTTGGAGATATTTATTAAAGCGGCTAAGCTCCGACATGAAACCCTTGACCATGTTTTACTTTACGGTCCGCCTGGCCTTGGGAAAACGACCTTGGCAGCCATTATTGCTAATGAAATGGGTGTGAATATCCGCACGACAGCTGGACCTGCTATAGAGAGGCCAGGAGATCTTGCAGCCATTCTTACAGCACTAGAGCCTGGGGATGTGTTGTTTATTGACGAAATTCACCGCTTACCAAGGACAATTGAAGAGGTTTTATATCCAGCAATGGAAGACTTCTGTCTAGATATTGTCATTGGAAAGGGCCCTAGTGCGAGATCCGTTAGGCTAGACCTCCCCCCATTTACTCTAGTGGGAGCTACAACAAGGGCCGGTTCTTTATCAGCGCCTTTACGGGATCGATTCGGAGTACTTAGCAGATTGGAATACTATAATGAATTCCAGCTTCAGGAGATTGTGACTAGGACAGCGGAAGTATTAGATACAGAGATTGATCCTCTGGCCGCAGCCGAAATTGCTAGAAGGTCCAGAGGGACTCCGCGAATTGCCAATAGGCTGTTAAGAAGAGTGAGAGATTTTGCCCAAGTTAAAGGGAACGGCATAATTGATGAGGCCCAAGCAAATGAAGCCTTGGAGCTTCTTCAGGTAGACCGTTTAGGTCTTGATCATATTGACCATAAATTATTAAGAGGGATCATTGAAAAGTTCCGTGGAGGCCCTGTCGGATTAGAAACCATTGCCGCAACAATCGGTGAGGAATCACTTACTATTGAAGATGTTTATGAACCATACTTATTGCAAATTGGGTTTCTACAGCGGACACCGCGAGGACGGATCGTGACAGATTTGGTATACAGGCATTTACAAATAGAGGTGCCTGAAGATTAATCCATCCTTTCTGTATGAATGGAGAAAAGCAGAATAATATTAAAGTTGGTGTCAGCATGAAAGTAGACTTATTTGATTTTCATTTACCTGAGGAACTTATTGCACAGACTCCTCTTACCGAGAGGACTAGCAGCAGATTAATGGTGCTTGATAAAACGACAGGTGCAATCACACATGATACATTCAAACATTTGAAAGATTACCTAAAAGCTGGGGACTGCCTTGTCTTAAATGATACAAAGGTGCTGCCAGCAAGACTTTTAGGTGAAAAAGAAGGCACCGGTGCAAAAATTGAGGTGCTCCTATTGAAACAGCAGGATGGGGATGTTTGGGAAACGCTTGTAAAGCCAGCGAAACGGATAAAAGAGGGGACAAGGATTGAATTTGGAAATGGACTGCTTTCCGCTGTTTGTGTTGGAAGCTCAGATCATGGAGGAAGAACCCTTGAATTTCATTATGAAGGCATTTTTTATGAGGTGCTCGATCAATTAGGGGAGATGCCTCTTCCGCCATACATAAAGGAGCAATTAGAGGATCGAGAACGGTATCAGACTGTTTTTGCACGTGAAAGAGGCTCTGCAGCTGCACCTACGGCAGGACTCCATTTTACAGAGGAATTGTTAGAGGAAATAAAAAAAATCGGTGTACATATTGCTTTTATTACTCTCCATGTTGGTCTTGGTACATTCAGGCCTGTTAGTGTAGAGGAAATTGATGAGCATGATATGCATGCAGAGTTTTATCAAGTAACAGAGGGGACGGCTAATCTTTTAAATAAGGTTCGTGAAAGCGGCGGCAGAATTATTACGGTCGGGACAACTTCTACAAGAACACTAGAAACAATTGCTTCAAAACATGATGGCCGGTTTGAAGAGGCAAGCGGCTGGACAGATATATTTATTTATCCTGGCTATGAATTTAAAGGTATTGATGGGATGATCACAAACTTTCATTTGCCTAAATCCACGCTTATCATGCTAGTTAGTGCTCTAGCAGGCAGAGAAAATGTATTGCATGCATATCATAAAGCGGTGGAGGAAAAATATCGATTCTTCAGCTTTGGGGATGCCATGCTAATTTTATGAAAAAAGTTTCACTGAAAAAATGGTTTAATCATGGAAGGAGAAAACTGAATTGACAGCAATTCGCTATGAATTAATTAAAACATGTAAACAAACGGGGGCTCGTCTTGGACGAGTTCATACGCCGCATGGCTCCTTTGAAACCCCTGTGTTCATGCCTGTCGGTACGCTTGCAACCGTCAAGACAATGTCCCCTGAAGATTTAAAGGAAATGGGAGCAGGTATTATCCTAAGTAATACATACCACCTATGGCTACGCCCGGGGCAGGAGATCGTTGAGGAAGCGGGCGGTCTGCATAAATTTATGAACTGGGACCGTGCCATCTTAACCGACTCGGGAGGCTTCCAAGTATTTAGCTTAAGCGAATTCCGTAAGATTGAAGAGGAAGGGGTCCATTTTCGCAATCACTTAAATGGAGATAAGCTCTTTTTATCACCGGAAAAAGCGATGGAGATTCAAAACTCGTTGGGCTCCGATATTATGATGGCTTTTGATGAATGTCCGCCATTCCCGGCTACTTTCGAATATATGAAGAAGTCAGTGGAACGAACTTCCAGGTGGGCTGAGCGCTGTTTACAGGCGCATAAAAGGCCAAGTGACCAAGGTCTTTTCGGTATTGTTCAAGGTGGCGAATATGAAGAATTACGGAAACAAAGTGCAAAGGACTTAGTTTCACTTGATTTCCCTGGCTATGCTATCGGTGGATTATCAGTAGGTGAACCAAAAGATATTATGAACCGTGTGCTTGAATTTACAACTCCATTACTCCCATCTGATAAACCAAGATACTTAATGGGGGTTGGATCACCTGACTCATTAATTGATGGAGCCATTCGCGGCGTAGACATGTTTGATTGCGTGTTGCCGACTAGAATCGCAAGAAATGGTACTTTAATGACAAGCGAAGGCCGATTAGTTGTAAAGAATGCAAAATATGCCAGAGATTTTGGTCCAATTGATGAGCATTGTGATTGCTATACTTGCCGAAATTACAGCCGTGCCTATATCCGGCATTTAATTCGTTGTGATGAAACTTTCGGAATTCGACTTACGACTTACCATAATCTATATTTTCTGCTAAAATTGATGGAAGGGGTCAGACAAGCGATCAGAGAAGACCGACTTGGTGACTTTAGAGAAGAGTTTTTCGAAAAATACGGTTTTAATAAGCCTAATGCGAAAAATTTCTAATTTGCATATTCAAAAAGATGGACAAACCCTGACTTTTTGAGGAAAATCTTTTTATATGGAAGGAGGGAAAGTAAATGGAAATGTTAGGTACAATTGGACCACTATTGTTAATGTTTGTTCTATTTTATTTCTTGCTTATTCGTCCGCAGCAGAAGCGCCAAAAGGCGGTTCAAACAATGCAGGGCGGCCTGAAAAAGGGAGATAAGATTGTTACAATCGGGGGTCTACATGGCTTTGTCGATGCTATTGATGAAGGAAAAGTAGTCATTAAATGTGGTGATGGTAGCCGTCTTACATACGATCGTGCTGCGATTCGCGAAGTAACAGAGTCAGCTGCTGGCGGAGATATGCTAGCAAAATCTTAATGAGAAAAGAAGCGGGATTATTAGATTCCGCTTCTTTTTTTATTATATGTCTAGCTCCAGCGCCTACCCCCTCGAGGTCACAAGCCAATCCTCCCAGAAAGGCAAAGTACACCTTTCCGGGAGGCTCGTCTTGTGCTTGTCGGGGGTGAACAAGGCGCTTGCGCTTTTCTACGCATTTCTCGTTGTCTTATTCGACATATTAACACCCAATATGCCGCCCATCATCGCTGTCAGCATATAACATGTATGATAAATAATTTGCTCTGTATCAAATAGACTGTCTACTCCTAAGTATTGATAAAGAAAAATAATAATAGAATAAACAAGCCCTGTTAACCCACCAAGAAGCCATCCCTTTTGTTTTCCCTTGCCACCCGAAATGAAGCCGCCAATAAATAACGAAATGAAGGAGATTGCAGTAATGACAAATTGTAAGGATGACTCCTGTAGAGAAGTGAATCTTAATAATAGTGAAAATATTAAGCTGCTGATCAAGGCTAGCACAAAAACTGCAATAATCCCATAAAGAATAGCACCGCTGATATTTCTTGATTCTTCTATATTGCCCCTCTCCCTTCTTTTTTATTTAGATCGCAGATTGGTACAAGAATACTGCTAGTACAAGCATATTCACACAAAGAAAAAATAGAATCGAATTCTTAGTTAAGGAATTGCATTTGCTCAAATTGGAACTAATATATCACATGAATATGTTTTTTTTGCCCATAATAAAAGAGAATGTCACTAAAGGGGGAATGAAAAGTGCATGATTATTCCATGATCATATTGCGGACCATTATTTTGTACACCCTAATATTGGCAGTTTTTAGAATCATGGGTAAAAAGGAACTTGGACAGCTAAGTATGATAGATTTCGTAGTAACGATCATGTTGGCTGAAATGGCCGTATTGGCTATAGAAAACCCAACGTCCCCGCTCTTACCAAATGTTCTCCCTATGTTAGTGTTAATGGTTATCCAAATCACGCTCGGCTTTTTGACCTTAAAGAGCAAAAAGTTTCGTGATCTTGTTGATGGGAAGCCAACCATTATAATTAATAAAGGTAAGATCGATGAGGCAGCCATGAAAAAGCATCGTTATAACTTTGATGATTTGCTTCTGCAATTAAGAGGGAAGGATATACGAAATATTACCGATGTAGAATTTGCCATATTGGAAACGACAGGTGAATTATCTGTATTAAAAAAGGAAAAAAAGAAAACAGGAAATTTGACAGTTCCGTTAATTTTAGATGGAATCATTCAGGAATCAGGTCTAGAAAGCATTAACCAAACAAATTTTTGGCTCCGCCAGCAGCTTAGAAAAAGGGGATACACCGAAATACAGAAAATCTCCTTTTGCAGCTTTGAAAATGGTCAGTTTTATATCGATTTAAAGGATGAAAAAAAGTAAGGGACACTGTGCGGTCTCTTACTTTTATTTAAAGACAAATCTTGAAAATGGTTTGCCAATCCAAGGTATACGGCTGACTTCATCCTTTTTTACAAGTCCAAGCAAGAGAGTAAAAATTAAATAAACTATCGTGATGATGAATGTAATGATCAGTACTTGAATGGTGAGAGAAAACTGTGAGTTTAAATTCTGAAGCAGCCAAAATCCTACCCATGCTGAAAGCGCCATGACCAAAAAGGTTTTCAAGTAGTCGCGTACATAAAATGTAAAAGAAATGGCTTTTAACACAGTTGCGAAGTGCAGCAGTGTGACAAGCACGAATCCAACAAGAATCCCCATGGCTACGCCGTTTATTCCGAATGTAGGCTGACTAGCCAAAATAAAAATGACCGCGGTTTTGATTATGGCTCCAATTAAGCTATTGATCATAGCGGCTCTTGCTAAATTTAGTGCCTGGAGGGTAGCTTGAAGAGGACCCTGATAGTAATAAAAGATGATAAATGGAGCCATCAGCTTAATAAATTGAGCCCCGCTATTGGATCCATACATAACCTTCATCAATTCATCTGACAGTACGAATAATACAACAACAGCCAAGCCGCCTGTTAAAAATGTAAGGCGAAGTGCCTGCTGCAGCCGGTATTCAATAATATGATGCTGATTTCTTGAATTTGCTTCACTAATGGCTGGAACTAAAGCAGTTGACAGCGAGTGAGTAATAAATGATGGGAGCATTAATAACGGTAAAGCAAAGCCAGTAAGCGCCCCATACTGCTTTGTTGCAGCGATGGCAGCCACCCCCGCAATAGCAAGACTGTGAGAAACAACGATGGGCTCAAAAAACCATGCCAAAGAACCAATCATTCGGCTTCCTGTAGTTGGGAGGGCGATGCTCATTAATTCTTTAAAGGTGCTTTTTCCTGTTTTGACAGACTTAAAAAAATGCTTCCGGACTTTGAATTTCTTTTTGATTTTGAAAGTGGTTATTAAATAGATTAGTGAAGCTAATTCACCTATTACCGAAGCAAGCATTGCGCCGGCCGCAGCATATTCGATCCCATATGGAAGAAACGCTTTCGTCATCGCTGCAATTAATGTAATTCTTACGATCTGCTCTAGCATTTGTGAAATAGCTGCAGGCTTCATATTTTGCCGGCCTTGAAAATAACCTCTTAAAACAGAAGAAATAGCAATAATTGGAACAACAGGTGCAATGGCTAATAGTGGAAGATATGTGCGTGAATCGGTAAATAACGTATCAGCTAGATAAGGGGCTAAGAAAATTAATGCTGGAGTAAATATGACAGAA
This sequence comes from Bacillus sp. JJ1474, assembly GCF_036965225.1. Taxonomy (NCBI): domain Bacteria; kingdom Bacillati; phylum Bacillota; class Bacilli; order Caryophanales; family Bacillaceae; genus Bacillus; species Bacillus sp. JJ1474. The sequence goes on from NZ_JBALPC010000045.1 coordinate 44,531, forward strand.
AGAGAAATAGTGGTTGCTAATGATACAACTAATATTTTCTTTACTTTGGCTTTATCCCCTCTTGCCTCTGCCTCCGCCACATTTTTGGATATAGCTACAGGTAAACCAAGCTGTGTTATAGTAACAGCAAGAATTAAAGTTGGGAAAGCCATCATGAATAAACCAACGCCTTCTTCCCCAATAAATCTTGCAATAACAATCCGATTAATAAACCCAAGCACCCGTGTAACAAGTCCAGCTGCCAGTAGAATCATCGTTCCTTTTAAAAACTTCGACATTTGGCTCCCTGCCTTCTCAAAATAGGTGTTATCATATACAATTAACTATATGCTAGGAAGTGGACAAAGCATGACAAGCAAAGTTTTATTTTCCTTTTAAATTGAATAAGGAGGCGGCTGTTATGGAAATCAGCCATACATATGATCATCTTCGAAATGAATTGAAACCGGCGTTGAAAAGTAAGCAAGAGGAGTTTGCTTTATTAGGGTATGGTCAAGTTTCTGAACAGGAGCTCTGGAATTTTCTAAAGAGAAAAAAGTGGCGGAAAGCAGATGAAAATAAGAGAATATCTGAAATTGTTCAGGATGTTCTTTCCGTAAAGGTTGGCGAGTATTTCAATTATGCCACGGTCGAAGCTTTTAAAGAGGCAGACTTTGCATTTGATGATGAGGAAGAGCTTCGCAAGCTTTTAAAATAACTCACCTATAGAAAAATTGACAGCTTTTGCAAACTGTTTCATAATTATAAATGGAATTCTAGTCGAATCATAGGTATGAAATGATGAGATAGATTGTTTATGTATGTTTTATGCTGTGAGCCTTTTTTAGGCTTGTATTTAAGGAGGACATTTTCATAATGGTTAAGCGAGGACGCATTGTTGCCTTCTTTCTGATTGTATTATTGATTGGAAGTTTGATGGGTACAACAACAAATAATATTCTGAAAAATATTAAGCTAGGACTGGATCTTCAAGGTGGATTCGAGGTTCTGTATGAGGTATCACCGATTGATAAAAACCAAAAAATTGATAATACTGTTTTAGCCAGTACGGCAAAAGCTTTGAATAAACGCGTAAACGTATTAGGAGTAAGTGAGCCTAATATTCAAATTGAAGGGGAAAATAGAGTTCGTGTTCAGCTTGCTGGAGTGACTGATCAGAAACAAGCGCGTGAAATTCTCTCCACTGAAGCCAACCTGACATTCCGTGATGTAAATGATGAACCATTGATGGATGGATCCGATTTGGCAGAGGGCGGAGCAAAGCAAACTTTTGATGAAAATGGAAAGCCAAGTGTTTCAATTAAACTGAAAAGTGCAAGTAAATTTAAAGAGGTAACCGAACGTATTGTCAGTATGGGGGTACCTAATAATCTGCTTATCATTTGGCTCGATTTTGAGGAAGGTACTACTTTCCGAGAAGAAGCAATGAAAGCAGAGCCAGGATATATCTCTGCTCCAGCGGTAAGTCAAGTATTTAACCAGGATACGGTCTCGATAGTTGGAAGCTTCACCGTCGAGGAAGCAAAGACATTAGCGGACTTATTAAATGCAGGATCTCTGCCTGTTAAATTAACAGAAGTGTATTCAACATCTGTTGGTGCCCAATTTGGGGAGCAAGCCTTGAACAAAACAGTTTTAGGCGGGATAATCGGTATTGCGCTTATTTACTTATTTATGATCGTTTACTACCGATTCCCAGGATTTATTGCTACTGTGGCTCTGTCGATTTATATTTATCTAATTCTCCTTATTTTTGACTGGATGAATGCGGTATTGACGCTTCCTGGTATTGCCGCCCTCATTCTTGGGGTTGGTATGGCAGTCGATGCCAATATTATCACGTATGAAAGAATTAAAGAAGAATTACGAGTAGGGAGAACGGTTAAGTCTGCTTTTCAAGCAGGTGGCAAAAATTCTTTATCTACGATTTTTGATGCCAATATTACAACGATCTTAGTGTCTGGTGTTTTATTTGTTTATGGGACAAGCTCCATTAAAGGGTTTGCCACGATGTTGATTATTAGTATCCTAGTCAGCTTCATTACCGCTGTCTATGGCTCTAGAATACTCCTTGGACTATGGGTAAACAGCAATCTATTTAATAAAAAGCCAAGCTGGTTCGGTGTTAAGAAAAGTGATATTAAAGATATTGCAGAAAATTATGATACAGTTGATTTGCCGACAAGGTTTGATCGCTTTGATTTTGTTAAACATCGGAAAAAATATTTTACATTTTCCGGGGCCATTCTCGGAATTGGGCTGATTTGTGTGGTTATGTTTGGCCTGAATTTAGGGATTGATTTCACCCAAGGGACTCGTGTGGAGCTTCTATCAAATAAACCAATAACAAAAATTGAAGTAAAAGAGCAATTAGCTGATTTAAATATTGAAACAGATGATATTGTCATATCTGGAGCCAATCAAGAAATTGGTGTAGCAAGATTTAAAGAAGTACTTACCAAGGATGAAATTGCTGAGTTAAAAGCCCATTTCCATGAGAAATTAGGAGCAGAACCAAATGTAAGCACAGTTTCACCAACAGTTGGAAAAGAGCTAGCAAAAAATGGGTTTATTTCTTTGTTGATTGCCTCTATTGGTATCGTGATTTATGTGACCATTCGTTTCGAAATGTATATGGCGATCGCAGCTATACTTGGTCTATTATATGATGCATTCTTTATCATCATTTTCTTTAGCATTACAAGATTAGAAGTTGATTTAACCTTTATCGCGGCTGTCTTAACAGTTATTGGTTATTCCCTTCATGATTCAATTGTTACATTTGACCGGATGCGCGAAAACATGCAAAAGAAAAAGCGTATTAAAACGTTTGAGGAACTTGCGGATGTTGTTAATTCAAGCTTACGTCAAGTGATGGGACGATCTATTAATACGGTCTTAACCCTACTTATTGCTGTATTAGGAATCTTAATATTCGGAAGTGAATCCATCCGTAACTTCTCCTTTGCTCTACTAATCGGATTGGTTGCAGGTGCTTATTCTTCCATTTTCTTATGTGCCCAATTGTGGCTCGTTTGGAAAGGGAAAGAATTGAAGAAAAAAGGCGTCATTAAAACAGTGAAAGAAAAACGAAAAATTAGCGATGAACCTCAAGTATAATTCAAGCCCCAGGATATCCTGGGGTTTTCTTTTTTTCAAAACATGCTCATAATCATTGGAATTAGGATAAACTAGCAATAAGTTCATTTTTAGGAAGGAAGTTTCATTTTGAATCATAAAGATGATCGTTTTAAAAAGGCTGAATTTGCTGCCATGCTTGGCATCGTGATTAACATTGTCCTTGCGATTGTCAAATGGGGAATTGGCGTCTATGCGGGGAGCCGTGCTTTAATTGCTGATGCTGTACATTCTGCCTCGGATATTGCTGGATCATTAGCAGTCTATTTAGGCTTGAAGGCAGCAAAGCAGCCGCCTGATGATGATCATCCATATGGACATGGGAAGGCAGAATCTATCTCAGCTATTATTGTTGCTGTATTGTTATTGTTTGTTGGATTTGAAATTGGTAAGTCATCTGTAACAGCTTTTTTTAAACCGATAGAAGCACCAAAAACAATAGCTATTGCGGCAGTTATTTTTTCGATTATTGTAAAGGAAGCATTATTTCGCTACAAATACAAGCTTGGGCGTGAGTTGAATAGTGATGCATTAATTGTTAATGCCTATGAGCATCGTTCAGATGTTTATTCATCCTTTGCTGCATTGGCTGGTATTGGTGCTGCGATCATCGGCGGTAAGCTTGGCATCGATTGGCTGGAATATGCGGACCCTGTTGCTGGAGTGATTGTTTCCCTCATGGTTATCCAAATGGCGTGGTCGCTCGGGAAAGAGTCGATTCATAACACACTTGATCATGTGCTGCATGAAGAGGATACACTGGAATTAAGAGAAGCAGTGGAAAGTGTTAAGGAAGTTAAGAAAATTAATCAGCTTCATGCAAGAGAGCATGGACATTATGTAATCATTGATTTGAAGATTTCGGTTGATCCGAATATGACAGTGGAAGAGGGACACCGAGTTGGCAAGGAAGTAAAGGAAAAGCTATTAAAAATGAATAATGTTCACAATGTGTTTGTTCATATTAATCCCTATAATGAAGATGATGAAAATTAAACAGCGTCCTTCGCTGTTTTTCTTTTTTCAGGACTACGCATTGAAACACAAAGGACCCTCTTGTATAATTAAAAAGTTGAGGGGTGAACAAATGTTACAATCAAAAACTCGCTGGATTGTTCGGAAATCAGATGAAGACAAGCAAAATCTTCTCGTTCAACAATTAAATTTAACTCCTCTCCTTGCTTCATTGCTTGTAAATAGAGGAATAGAATCACCGGAATTAGCACAAAGTTTTCTATTTGATGATAAACAAGAATTTCATGATCCTTTTTTATTAGCTGATATGGAAATTGCCGTAACACGGATAAAAAAGGCGATAGATAAGGAAGAACCGATTTTAATATTCGGAGATTATGATGCAGATGGTGTGACAAGTACGACCGTTATGATGAAGGTTCTTCGGGAATTAGGCGCTAATGTCGAATTCTACATACCAAACCGATTTTCGGAAGGCTATGGTCCAAATATCCCAGCCTTTCAATATGCAGCGGAAACTGGAATCAAACTGATAATAACGGTTGATACGGGTATAGCTGCAGTAAAGGAAGCCGCTGCTGCTGCTGAGCTTGGACTCGATTTAATTATTACAGATCACCATGAACCAGGGCCAGAATTGCCAAAGGCATTGGCTATCATCCACCCGAAACTTGAAGGAAGCCAATATCCATTTCGTGAGTTAGCTGGTGTTGGGGTTGCTTTTAAATTAGCTCATGCACTATACGGTAAACTGCCAGAGCATCTGCTAGAAATAGCTGCTATAGGGACGATTGCGGATTTAGTTTCCTTAAAAGGAGAGAATCGTTTAATCGTTAAACGAGGCTTGAAGAAGCTTAAGTCCACTAATAATGTTGGCTTAACCGCCTTATTAAAACAAAACAAGGTAGAACCAGGCTCAGTAACGGAAGAAACGGTAGGATTCCTGATCGCGCCACGATTAAATGCTGCTGGGAGATTGGATAGTGCAGACCCGGCTGTTGACTTATTGCTTACTGAAGATATTTATGAGGCTGAAGCGATTGCTGAGGAAATAGAGCAAATGAACAAGGAAAGACAAGCGTTAGTAAGCAATATTGCTGAAAAAGCTATTCGTCAGGTTGAAGAAAATTATCCAATCGATGAAAATGCAGTCCTTGTCATCGGTCAAGAAGGCTGGAATCCAGGTGTTATAGGAATTGTCGCTTCAAAGCTAGTAGAAAGATTTTACCGTCCAGTCATTTGTTTGAGCTTTGATAGAGAGAAGGGCTTAGCAAAAGGCTCTGCACGCAGTATATTAGGATTTGATTTATTTAGAAACCTATCTGAATGCAGAGATATATTACCTCATTTCGGCGGGCATCCGATGGCTGCCGGCATGACATTGGAACTGAGTCATGTCGATGAGCTTAGAAATAGGCTAAATTCAGCAGCAAAGGAACAATTAGCAGATGAGGACTTTATTCCAGTTACTACGTTGGATGGGACAGTAAATATGTCAGAGATCCACTTGAATTCTATAGAGGAAATGCAGATGCTCGCCCCATTTGGAATGGATAATCCGAAGCCAAAAATATTAATTAAGGATGCAAGCATTGCAAATATGAGAAAGATCGGTTCGGATCAAAATCATTTGAAAATGACAATTGAGAGTGAAGGCAGTACACTTGATGGTGTAGGATTCGGACTAGGAGAATTATATGAGCATATTTCGCCATATTCTAAAATATCCGTAATTGGAGAGCTTTCGATTAATGAATGGAATAATATCCGAAGGCCGCAAATTTTCCTCCAGGATGCGGTTATTCAAGACTGGCAGCTATTTGATATAAGGGGGATTAAACGATTTGAACAATTAATAGATTTGATCCCTAAAAAACAATCAAAATGGATTGTATTTAATAAAGAAAATGCTATAAAGTTTCCAACATATATAAATGAGAATATGGTAACAGTAAGTTCATATGAGGAAGCAGCGGCATTAAATATAGATCAAGAAAATGTGATATTAACGGATCTTCCACCCTCCAAGGAATTTCTGACCCAATTATTTTCTGGGAAAAATCCTTCAAGGGTATATGCACATTTCTATAAAGAGGAGAGTGCCTTTTTTAGCACACTTCCAACGAGGGATCATTTCAAATGGTTCTATGCCTTAATATTGAAAAAGGGTCCAATTAGCCTTCAGCAATACCGAGACAATATTGCAAAGCATAAAGGATGGAGCAAAGAAACAATTGACTTCATGTCACAAGTGTTTTTTGAATTAGATTTTGTTAAAATAAACAATGGAATCATTTCTATTAATGAGACTTCACAAAAACGTGATTTAACAGATTCGCTTATTTATGAACAAAGACGTAAACAGTACACAATCGAAAACGAATTGCTATATTCACCTTATCAACAGTTAAAAAGCTTTTTCGATTCAGTAATCCAAGGTTCTGTGAAATTTGAGGAGGAAGTAAAAGAATGGACTTAAAACAGTATATTACAATCGTCCAGGACTGGCCAAAGCCAGGTATTCAATTTAAAGATATTACGACATTAATGGATAATGGTGAGGCATATAAATATGCCACAGACAAAATCGTTGAATACGCACAAAAAAAGCAAATTGATTTAGTTGTAGGTCCAGAGGCGCGCGGATTTATTATTGGCTGCCCTGTTGCTTATTCACTAGGAGTCGGCTTTGCTCCAGTTAGAAAGGAAGGAAAGCTTCCTCGTGAGACGATTAAAGTGGAATACGGGTTAGAATATGGGAAGGATGTTCTAACCATCCATAAAGATGCCATTAAGCCGGGACAAAGAGTACTAATAACAGATGATTTGCTTGCAACTGGAGGAACAATTGAAGCAACCATTGAATTAGTTGAACAGCTTGGCGGTATTGTAGCTGGAATTGCCTTCTTAATTGAATTGTCATATTTAAAAGGGCGAGATAAGCTTGGAAAATATGATATTCTTACTTTAATGGAATATTAATTTAAATGGGAGCGCTGATGGGGCGCTCTTTTTATTATGGAACGATCGGCACGCTTAATAAAAAGCAGAGGATATATCCTTTTAAAAACTTACAGATTTCGACAATTTTTTTATTTTTCAGGAAAATAATCGCTATCCCTTTACATATTCGCTTTTTTTTTCGATAATAGTAGCAATCATTCTAATTTTGTTATGACAGTTTTAAACGGAAAATGACAAATCGACAAATGAAAATTAATAATAAAAGGTGATCCCATGGCGAACGATCATGTTCTGACCGCTGAACAAGTCATCGACAGAACGAAAGTATATTTAAATGATGAGCATGTGGCGCTTGTTGAGAAGGCATATGAATATGCAAGACATGCCCATCGTGAACAATATAGAAAATCGGGTGAGCCTTATATCATCCATCCCATTCAAGTAGCAGGCATTTTGGCCGACTTAGAAATGGATCCATCTACGGTTGCAGCCGGTTTTCTTCACGATGTTGTAGAGGATACAGATGTCACACTAGCTGATATTACGGCAGCCTTTAATGAAGAAGTGGCCATGCTTGTTGACGGTGTAACAAAGCTTGGAAAAATTAAATATAAATCGAAAGAAGAGCAGCAAGCAGAAAACCATCGCAAAATGTTTGTAGCAATGGCACAGGATATCCGTGTCATCTTAATAAAGCTGGCAGATAGACTTCATAATATGCGTACCCTTAAGCATTTGCCTGCTGAAAAACAGCGCCGTATTTCTAATGAAACATTAGAAATTTTTGCCCCTCTTGCCCATCGTCTGGGAATTTCAAAAATTAAATGGGAGCTTGAGGACACAGCTCTAAGATATTTAAATCCACAGCAATATTATCGAATTGTGAACCTAATGAAGAAGAAACGGGCTGAGCGGGAGCAATATCTTGAAGATGTAATCAATGAGGTGCGCAGCCGAATGAATGAAGTTTCCATTCGATCAGATATTTCCGGCAGACCTAAGCATATTTATAGCATTTATCGTAAAATGGCTTTGCAAAACAAGCAATTTAACGAAATCTATGATTTGCTTGCTGTCAGAATTGTTGTAAATAGTATTAAGGATTGCTATGCTGTCCTCGGTATTATCCACACATGCTGGAAGCCAATGCCTGGCCGCTTTAAAGATTATATTGCGATGCCAAAGCAAAATATGTACCAATCTCTTCATACGACAGTCATTGGTCCTAAAGGTGATCCGTTAGAAGTGCAAATTCGTACATTCGAAATGCACCGAATCTCTGAATTCGGGATTGCTGCTCACTGGGCGTATAAGGAAGGTAAAAAGGTCAATGAAAGACTGTCAATTGAAGACAAGCTAACATGGTTCCGTGAAATTCTAGAATTTCAAGACAGCTCCAACGATGCAGAAGAATTTATGGAGTCTTTAAAAATTGATTTATTTTCTGATATGGTGTTTGTCTTTACTCCAAAAGGTGATGTCATCGAACTGCCATCAGGATCAGTTCCCATTGACTTTGCGTACCGGATTCACTCCGAGATTGGAAATAAAACAATTGGTGCGAAAATAAACGGGAAAATGGTAACACTCGATTATAAGCTGAAAACTGGCGATATTATTGAAATTTTAACCTCCAAGCACTCATATGGCCCAAGCAAGGATTGGCTAAAACTAGCTCAAACCTCACAAGCCAAAAACAAAATTCGTCAATTCTTTAAGAAACAAAGAAGAGATGAGAATGTTGAAAAGGGTAAAGAGCAAATTGAAAGAGAAATCCGTAATATGGATTTCGATTTGAAAGAAATTCTTACAGCCGAAAATATAAAACGAGTAGCCGAGAAGTTTAATTTCATGAATGAGGAAGACATGTATGCAGCAGTGGGCTATAACGGTGTAACGGCCCTTCAAGTAGCGAATCGCTTAACGGAAAAGCTGCGTAGAAAGCGTGATATGGAACAAGAGGCTGACATAACAAATGCTGTTTCCGAGTTAAGATCATTCCCATCTACTAAAAAGCGTGAATCAGGGGTCCGTGTTTCCGGTATTGACAATTTGCTTATCCGTCTTTCCCGCTGCTGTAATCCGGTACCAGGGGATGAAATTGTTGGCTTTATTACGAAAGGACGCGGAGTCTCTGTTCATAGAGCTGATTGCACGAATATCGTCAATGATGAAGCAAAAGAAAGACTTATTCCTGTTGAATGGGAAACGGACTTAAATGACCGGAAAGAATATAGTGTTGAAATCGAAATTACTGGCTTTGACAGGCGAGGCTTGCTTAATGAAGTATTGCAGGCAGTAAATGAATCAAAAACAAATATTTCTGCTGTATCAGGCCGTTCTGACCGAAATAAAGCGGCAACAATTAATATGACAATTGCGATTCACAATGTAAACCATTTACAGAAGGTTGTCGAACGTATTAAACAAATTCCTGATGTTTATGCAGTTCGCAGGATCATGAATTAAGGAGTATTTGTTATGCGAGTAGTTGTACAACGAAGCAAGGAAGCAAGCGTTAAGGTTAACGGTGAAATAGTTGGGAGTATTCCAAAGGGCTTTGTCCTCTTAGTGGGAGTGACCCATGAAGACGATGATAAGGATGCTGAATTTTTAGCTGATAAAATTGCCAATCTACGAGTCTTTGAAGATGAAAGCGGAAAAATGAATTTATCAATACTGGATAAAGGCGGAGAAATTTTATCGGTTTCCCAATTCACCTTATATGGAGATTGTCGAAAAGGGCGCAGGCCTAATTTTATGGAAGCAGCTAGACCTGAACACGCATTGAAAATATATGAAGCCTTTAATACCAATCTTCGTGTAAAAGGATTAAAGGTTGCGACAGGTGAATTTGGCGCCATGATGGATGTTCAGCTAACGAATGATGGACCAGTAACACTAATTGTTGATAGTAAATAAGAAAAGTGTAAGCGCCTTGCAAAGGAACATCGACTAAAGGCCGCCACGTCCTGTGGCGAACGCCGATGTCAGCACATCCTGTGCAAGTCCGACAAGCACAAGACGAGCCTCTCGGAAAGGTGTCCTTTCCTTTCTGGGAGGATTGGCTTGTGACCT
>NZ_JBALPC010000045.1:54744-59813 GCF_036965225.1 Bacillus sp. JJ1474
TCGGGGGTAGGCGCTGAAGCTAGACAATAAAAAAGGCCAGACAGTGTTCATACTTAAGTATGAATGTGTCTGACTTTTTTTATTTAGCCTTTAAGAATTAAATCTAGTTCTCCTTAAAATACCTAGCTAGCCCCTGGTAAATGCCAGTCGTCACCGTGTCTTGAAATTGGCTGGAAGATACGAGTATTTCTTCCGTAGGATTGCTGAGGTAACCTAGTTCTAGCAGAATTGCATTGCGCTTATTTTCTCTTAACACATAATAATCTCCGGAACGATAGCCGCGGTCCTTTAGATTTGTCTTAGAAGTAATAGAGGAGTGAACATTGGCAGCTAAATTCTTTTGATAGGAATGATAATAATAGGTGGTCATTCCATGAACACTTCGGTCTAACATACTATCATAGTGAATACTGATAAAGGCATCGGCGTTATGATAATGTGATGTATACACCCGTGATGATAGAGGGATATATGTATCATTATTACGAGTTAATATGACGTTAGCCCCTGTAGATTTCAATTTTTCATATAAGCTTTGAGCTGTCTGCAATGTTAATAATTTTTCAAGCGTCCCTCTTGCCCCTGTTGTCCCATTGTCTCTTCCGCCATGACCGGGGTCAATAACAATTTTTTTATTCTTCAAGTGTAATTCTGATCCGGGTTTTTCTACCATAGGTGCTGAACCATTTACTGAAACAATCCAACCGGCAATATAGCCGCTTCCCCCATTGGTGAGACGGATTTCATACCAATCATTTTGGATACTAATAATATCAAATATATCTCCCTGGTTGGCCCTATGTACGACTTCAGAATGAGCATTTGCATTTTTTCTAATGTTAGATCCATTATGAATAATGGTAAGAGAGCTATCCTTCACTTTTTGCTCACTTACAGCTGGTTGGGCAGTTTCAGATTTGTCCAAATACCAGCTAGCCACCCAGCCGAATAATCCCTTTTCATACTCGATTTTTGCCCAGTTATTGGCTTCCTCGATAATTTGATAGCTTTCGTTTTGTTGTACCGAGCCAATTGCTTTTCCACTTAGAGAAGCAGTATCTCTGACAGTTAACGATGTTGCTGTTACCTTGGCTTTTTTACCTGCGCTTGTCGATTTACTTTGTTGTTTTTCGGGAGCGGGGCTATTGGAAACAGCTTTGTCTATTTGAATATATTGGCTGCTTATCCATGCTTTCGTCCCAGAAAAAGAGATTTCAGTCCATTCACTTGTCTGAGATAATATCTTTACATTATCTCCTAAACTTAGTTTTCCAATAATAGAACTATTTAGAGAAGGTGAGTTTCTGACATTTAAGGAATTCGCAGTAATACTGCCATTCCATTTTCCTTCTACACTAGTAGTTTTGCTACTAGTTTGGATTTGGATAAAGTCACTAGAGACCCAGCCATTGCCAAAAGAAGTTTGAAGATTCACCCAATTTCCATCCATACTGTGAACCGTGTATGCTTCTCCTTTATTAACTGTTCCAATCACTGGAAAGCTTGTCCCTGGACCTTTTCTAATTCGAAGGCCATCTGTTGAAATGATGGCAGTCTTGTTCTTCTCTAATTTTTCTGAGGAACTGCCCGAGATAGTCGCGCTTTCCTTCGTCACGAGCCAATTGGCTACCCAGCCACGAACACCGTTACCAAGCTGAACTTCAATCCATTCATTCTTTTCGGAAAGGGAAGGGTATTTTTCTCCTTTTTTTGCCTTCGCAACGATCGGATAGCTCAAACCGGGACCTTTGCGAATATTTAAGCTATCTGTTCCCACTGTGACAGTTTGGCCCACTGCTTTTGCCGCTGACGGAGGAGTGGCTAATCCTATGAAGAGAACAGTGCAAAAAAATAAGAGAATTTGTTTCTTGAGCATTTGCTCCCTCCTTTTTGATAGATTCACATCTTTAAGAAAAACAAATTTTGTTTTTTTAGTCAAGCCTTTCCTTTTACTAAATGATATTACTTCTCTTTAGATCGCTTAAATCCTTCCAAATGAGATGAAAAGTTTCAAAATATGCGTCTGATTGCTCTATTGTCAAAATATCATAAATTTTATTGCTTATTGGCGACTTTTTCATCAAAGAAAAAAGCTATCTCAAATGAAATAGCTTTTTTTCTTAATATTTAATGTTTTTCGTGTAAATTACCTAGTTCATTTCCGGTTTCTAAAACATATCTTAAAAGTGACTGTAACTTATCTTTGTGGTTTTATTTATATAACTTACAAAGGAATTTTTTGAGGCGCTGCTTTTGCCTCTTTTTTTTGTAGTTTTACATAAAAGCTGCTTAGGGACTTCATGCATCCCGCTATTATGGTATTTGAATTGATTTTATATGGGAAAGCCTCAAACATATATTCTCCCCCTTTGCGAGTATTATTTCTGCGAGGTTATTTTCAATCTTTTTTAACAGTCCCACTTTTTTAGGATCTTTTCCCCCATCAAAGATGACAAGTTTTCCTGCTTCTTTTTTTAACTGATCTTCCAAATTAGGAAGTAAAGGAAAATTCGTTGGACTTACTCGCAAGTGTACGTGACTTTTGCCTAAAGATAGGTTCATGTTGTTTAAAGTATAAGGTGAAGAGTTTTCATTAAAAGGGACAAGCCATTTTATATGGTCTATTGAAATAAATATCAACTTATAAATGGGTGAATAAAAAGCCACATAGTCATTATAGACATTTGTTATATATCCATAGTAAGATAAATCTTTTCCTACATAAATTTCTGTAAACACTGCCTTTGATTTATTTAATACTTCTTTAACATTAAGAAGATCCATTTTTGCAAACGCAGAAGATTCACTAGGCGAATCTACATAATCATCTTTATTGCTGTTAAGCTGGAAATGATGTACGTGTAACAAAGGGATATATAAATACCGTTGACCATTAAAGATGACAACAATATCTTTTCCTGCGTCAAGTAAAATCCCATTAATTGTTTCTTTCCCAAGCTGTAAATTTACTTGTTTACCTTGTAAAGTGATTAAATCAGTCAAACTCTTTTCCTCCTTAATATTTTTCCATATTTCATCATTAAATTTAGGCAAATACCATTTGTACCCAATAGTACAATAAGAATAAGGTGAAAATTGTAGATATTGGGATAACAACTAATGACACACTTAAATAATCCTTCCATTTCACTTTCACTTTATGCTGTCTGAGAATATACAACCAGATCAGAGACGCAAGCGTACCAATTGGAAGCAATAAGGAACCTATATCGCTGCCGATGATATTTGCAAGATAAATCGTCTTTAAAGTAATTGGATCGAGCCCCATTTCTGTTAAAGTTATCGTCCCAACCATCAAGGCTGGATGATTGTTAAAGATATTAGAGAGAATTGAAACGAGTCCGCCCATCGTAAAGCTTGCATAGAGCAGCCCTTGGTTGACAATAGGTTCACATAATTTCACGAGGAATGCCGTCAGTCCTACATTGTGAAGTCCGTAAATAATGACGTACATGGAAAAAGCGAAAATCAGAATGTGCCAAGGAGTCTTTATCAAAATATCAATGGGGTTTGTTCGCAGGTGATACCATCGCCATACTAGCAAAGCAACGGATCCGAGCACAGCAACTAGAGAAATTGGAATGGAGAGAAAAGAGGCTACAAATAATAAACAGCGCATGATAAAAACAAACAGCAATACTTTCAACATAAACTTTGTACGTTTTCTCTTTGTCTCGACAGAAAGTTTTCCTTTTAAAGGATGAAAATTTTTGGTGAAAAAACTCTCCTCGATCTCATAAGTGGAATTTGGCAATTTTCTTGGCAATTTTTTCTTCACTACGACAAACATTAACCAGGACATAAACAGTAAACCTAATGTTGCTGGGACAAACATCATGGCAGTATGCATATATAACGTCATATCTACAATTTCCAATGCAATGAGATTAACGATATTGCTGACGCCAATGGGAGCACTTGAAGCGGTAGCTGTAAGAGCGCCACTTAATAGGTACGGGATTTGCTGATGGGGTTTTAACTGCAGGTTTTTCAGTAATAGAATTAAAATCGGTGTTGTAATTAAGATGCTTCCATCATTATTAAATAAAAGTGTCATCAAGAAGCATAGAAGCTGAACATACCAATATAGACGGTAGCCTGATCCTTTTGCCATACTAGCAAGCCGGGCAGCTGCCCAGTGGAAGAAACCGAAGCTTTCTAATATGACTGCCATGACAATTGTCGCCATAATCGTAATAGAGGCTCCGCCAATTTTGCTGATAATATCCTCAATATTTGCTCGAGATACGATTCCTGTTATTAAAATGATCCCTGCACCAACAGCAGCTGGATAAGCTTCATTGAGCCCCTTTGGCCTCCAAAAAATGACCAGCATGGTCGTGACAAATACAAATATGGTAATTCCTAATTCAAATGACATTTTCTCACTCCATTTCTTTTTTTTCAGAGCAGAGTCATATGACACTGCATGTCCGTTTGCTTATATTTATATTCGCCTGAAAAAAGAAGGGACTAGATTATTGACCAAATTTGTCTAAATGTATGTTTGTCTAATAGAGACAATTGCATGATTAGATGAGTGTCTATTAAATTAAAGTCTTAGTTTTACTAGTTGTTCATCCAGAAAATGCATTTTCTATTCTAAAAGTGGGAAGAATAGGAGATAACTACGTAACGAAGGGTGAAAAAAATGAGATTTGGTGAAAAGGGAACATCTGCCCACTTAGGAGAAAACCAGATATTTGGAGTAGATTTTCATGACTTTATTCAAAAAGAACAAGGCTCAAACATGGTGGAATTAGCTTCAGAGTTTGGTTTATCTGTAAGAGATGTTCGTAAATTAAAAAAACATTTAGAAAGATCTTAAATAACGCTATTGACAATCCGATTGTTGATACGTATGATAATATAAATATTAGGATGAAATATTAACCGTTGATGAAGAATAGTAGTTAAGCTCCACATGAAAAGAGAAGAAATGTCATAGGCTGAAAACATTTCTGCATGATGATTTAATGAAAGAACACTTCGTAGGTTTCTCTCTGAAAGAGGCATTCACTTTAGTAGGAGCTGAACGTTCACAGGCG
>NZ_JBALPC010000046.1:0-9096 GCF_036965225.1 Bacillus sp. JJ1474
AGAATAAAATTAATTAAATCCTTTATAATCGGTCATTTCAAAAACTAGCTAGATACATACATATTTATTTCGGAATATCAATCTTAAATTCCTCATACGTAATTGGTTTTGGATACTTATAAGTTTTAATCTTCAAGCCTTTCTTCTTACCAGCTGCAAATTCCTGCTTAAATTCATTTCCTTCAATTCGTTCCGCAAATGGTTTATCTTCTAGTATAAGGTTTTTCCCAATAGCATCCTCTAGCCATAATGAATTTCTTGAAAGTTTATTGTCTACAATTACATCACTTTGAAGGTCAAAATACAAAACTAATTTATCTTGCTGATAAATTACTTTTGTTACAAGAACCTTCCCAAATTCACCTTGGTCCACGTTAAAAGGCAAACTTTGTTCATCTAAAGGTAAAGAAACTTCTTCCCATCTCTCCTCGGAAACCGGAATGATATAAGGAATAACACTGACTTTTTTGCTGCTTTCTTTTAAAGGTGAATAGAGGAATTTAAGATCCGCTATTTCTTTTCCGTTTTCTGTTTCTCCACTGCCGTTTCCTGTTACAGTGTCTAACACATTACCATTATCATCTATCACATAAAAGTTTAATGAATATGGATCAATCTTGTTATTCCCTTCATCCTTTAACACCTTCACACTGAGATCCGTCCCTGCTGGTCCAAGCTTTAAAGAACTTATTTCAACTTCTGCCCCTTCTATTAATTTCGTTTCCTGTGGCCGTATCACAGTTACTTCATTTGATTGCTTCACCGGAAAAGTGAATTCCCACTTTCCTGGAATAAGACCAACAGCATCAATTCTAATTTTCATGTCAAATTCTTCTGGAAGCTCCTCAGTTGCTGTAATATCAATAATCCCCTTATATTTTTGCGGTGTCACAAATTCTCCTGAATAACTGGAACTGAAATTTATTTCCTTACCGTTCACTTCAATGGTCGGCCGTTCAAGTTGACCAATTGCGAATAGGGATTCCTGTGTAAAACCGAATGTTAAGCGTGTTCCGTCATAAAAAATTTCATTCATTGTTAAGGTAATTCCATTATCCTTTGAGGATTGATTGATGACCTGTGTTAAGCCCTTCTTTCCAGCTAATCTTAAGCCTTCATCCAAGGAATCATTGAAAAAGGTTCCGATAATCGGAATATTTGAGGCGATTTTCGCCATCACGGGGGAAACACTTGCTGAACCGATAAACACCCCAAAGCCTAACACCGCTGCAATAAATGAATAAAGAGCCACTTTCTTCTTTGATGTTTTGGTTCGATTTTCTTTGATTGTATTTGTAATAATTGAATCAAGCTTATCCATTGGGACTGATACCTTATCCAATTCCTTTTTTAAATCCGGCCATTGGTTACTGCTCATTAACACAATCCTCCTTCAATTTTTCTTTTAACAGATTAATCCCACGATGGATGTTTGTTTTCACAGTACCTTCAGGACAATCTAAAACGTAGGCTATTTGCTTCACTGTGTAATCTTTATAAAATCGGAGAATTAAAACCGTTTTATATTTTTCGTCTAATTCCATAACAGCCTGAAGTAAATCGAGATCTTCTTCATTTGATCGGTATGGGGCCATCTTTTCTTCTAAAATTTCTCTCTCAATTGGAATAATTTTTTTCCTTTTGTTTAAATGATCAATCGCTGTGTTGATAAGAATGCGAGATAGCCATGTTGAAAAGTACCGGTCATCTTTAAGATTATTAATCGAAATAAAAGCTTTATATGTTGTTTCTTGGAAAACCTCCAGCGCATCCACTTCGTTTTTCATATAAACATAAGCAATTTTATAAAGTTTGACCTTTTCTTCTTCCATTAACTCTTGAAATGCTTTATTATTTCCCTTTTTCGCACGTTGAACCTTTTTAATATCCGGCAATCTTCTGCCCCTCCCTTCCTCTATCTGTTAGACAAACGGGGTATGTAAAACGTTTCAAATTTTCTTAGGTTTTTATGATTAAACAATTAAAATTCCTCCTAAGCATAGATCTTTTTTTAAAATATAAGGGTGGGTTAAAGAGGAATCTAAAGAAGAGAGACAAAAAAACCGATTCCTTTCTTGGGTCAGTTCACTTGAAAGGGTATCGGCTTTTTTTTTAGATTAATTTTCTAATGTACAAAAATATACTGCAATATTGGCGATATCCCTATAGGTAGTTTAATAACCTTTGAGCTCAATACCTTGCCGTCTCATTAGAATGTCCTATCTTGTAATGTATTTGATTTTTCAAAAAGGAATTACTCCAACTTCCACTATTAAAGACCAATTTTGTTAGTAAACCGTTTATCAGTATTTCATTTTCATAGGCTGATTTGATTGAAGCACTATTAGTGTGGATAAAGATTCGATAACGTGTGCTTTTTAAACAACTTTATTGTCAATCTACAATAACAAGAAATGGAACAAGCATCAAATATCAACATTTACCTTTAACAGAGCCTTTTGTACAAATAATAAAAGGTAACGCTGGTATAATGTGTAAAAAGGAGATGATGATTTGAGGAAGCTAATCGTTTTTCTGTTCGGTCTTTTGTTAGTAGGCTGTGAAAAGGAGGTTATTACAATAACTGATGACATTACTTCCCCTGAAATGAAAATGGTATCACCAAAGGAGCATCACCTCTTAGTGGAATGGCTTTCTGACGCAATGGATAGGGGAAACCACGATTTTGATACTGGGACACATGGCGAATTGGTAATAGATCCAAAATCTGCTCCACTTGAACGAGGGGATGTTGTTTATTATAAGATGTTCGAGACGGCAATTAAAGAGAACCCAGAAATTCCGGAAAATTATCTAGGCAGAGTTGTAGGTTTACCCGGCGAGACAATTGAGATCAAGGATGGTCACGTTTATATTGATCATAAGAAATTTGATGCATTTTATGGAGTGGCCACTATAAGGGGGATGGAAGAAGAGGAGTATTTAGATCAAGCTGATTTGAGTCATGTTAATGATTTAGCTTGGGTTAAGAGTTACTTTAATACGAATTTGGAGCCTATAAAAGTTGATGAAGAAACGGTATTTGTTTTGGTTGACCACTGGTGGCGGGGGATAGACAGCAAAGATTTCGGTTTGCTGCCGTTGGAAAGGATACTAGGGAAAGTGTTAGGGTATTCGGATGAATTTTAAACTTAAAATCATAGAAATTGTTTTTGAAGAGTAGGGAGAATAGAAGGAATATGGACATTCAAGAGATAATAAAAGAATTAAAAAATATAGAAATCATTCAATCAAGTTCCGTTGAGTATAAACAATTAAATGGAGGTACTGTAAGTGAATTGTATCTCCTGAGTACCACTGATGGTGAAAGATATGTTGTAAAGTTGAATGAACCGCAAGTTATTCAATCTGAAGCCAATTTTCTTACCTGTTACAAGGATTTATATTTATTACCGCGTCTTCTCTATGTTGAACCGTCAAATAATTTTATCGTTTATTCATTCATCAACGGTTCTACAAATTATGAAAGAAATAATAAACAGCAAGTGCTCAAAGAACTTGTGCAAGGATTGATAAACCATTATAAGGCCGTACCAAATAATGTTGGTTGGGGATGGGCGGATGAATTAACAGATTCATGGCAAAGTTTCCTTTTGAATGAACTGATGGAAGCAAATAAGATTTTAGATTCATATTTAGATAAAGATGAGTATACCTTTGTGCTTAACCTTGTCAAAGATTCAAAAATAAATAGTCTGGACAGAGAACCATTTTTATTGCATGGGGATTGTGGAGTGCACAATTTTATCTTTCACAATGGACAATTAAGTGGTGTGATTGACCCGACTTCTGTTATCGGAGACCCCCTTTATGATTTAATTTATGCATTTTGTTCTTCACCAGATGATTTAACGAAAGAAACGATCCATTCAGCAGTGAATCACTTACTATTAAAAGAAAAAATAAGTGAACAATTATTATATGAGCAAGTACTTATTGGATTATATCTCAGGTTAGCAGCCTGCATTAAACATCATCCCCATGATTTTAATGACTATCTAAATGCTTGGAACTACTGGAAAAATATCAAAGCCATTTCTTAACATGGGTATTACAGTAAAAGAATACGGGGCAGGTCCCTTAGCTCAATAAGCGTTAAACCTGTTCCCGTGGCCTTTGCCAATATGATGACTTGCCTCTGGAGTTAAAGTTTAATTCGATTAAAAATATTTTTCTTAATAATTAAGTAGTTCTTAATTTCGAAATTTAAATAAAATAGATTGGCTCTAATTTCGAATTCTTCCCTTGTTTTCGGTAATTCTGTTTCACGTATGGACTCTTCGTACTCCTCTAATTGTTTTAATGCAATGGTTGTATCTCCTGAATCAACATGTTGACTAATATTTAGAAATATATTAGCAAGCATTCCTCTTTGTTTGACATCTAACTCTGATGAAGAAACAATGCTTAGAATGGCTACCATCTGTTTTAGGATTTCCAGTTGATCCTCTCGCATTTCGAGATAATAATAAACTTTATTTTCTTTTCTTAACAGATGATTTTCTACATCTTGTATAACTATGTTTTTAGCTTGATTCAGGATATTTTCTACTTCGTTTAATTCTTTTCCATCCCAGTTTCGCTCACTATTTTTTAGTAATGCTGAAAATTCGTAAAGAATAACGCTAAATTTATGTTCGATTTCAATTTTGTATTTTTCAATTTCTTTCTTAAAGCTTGGCATAATGCTGTTTACGAGTAAGGCGATTCCTATACCAATGAAAATAATATAGAGTTCATTCAATAGGTTTTCTAGACTGGCTTCCTTCACTGTATAAATATGTAAAACGATAACTGTGCTTGTGACAAAACCTTCCTGAATACGTCCTTTTATAAGGATTGGGACAAACAATAATATAAATAGAGTTAAGACAATTGGATTATATCCTAATAGTTCAAAACATAAGGAACCAAGAATTAAAGATAAAAGAGATGCGAAAAACTTTTTCTGAATAGAATGTAATGTCTTTTTCTTTGTCTTCTCAATACACATAATAACGATTATGGCTGCAAAGGATGCAAATTCTAAGTCGAGTAAAGTCGCAATCCAAATTGCTAACCCTGCCCCTATCGCAGTCTTAATTGTCCGATATCCCATTCCAACCATAAGTATCACCCTACTGTTCTCTATAATTTCATTAATCCAGCAGATATTCATTCTAACAGAAAAAGATGGGGACATGAAGGCTAAGGACAGGTCCTAAGCTCATTATGCCGAAGTAACTGTTGTAACTGCTAAACTAAATTCAACAGTTTCCGCCAAATAAAAAAATGAACACTTTTTTACCAATAAAAATCAAAGTTAGACTAATATGATACTTATCAGCATTGTTTAGCTGGAGGATGGGAAAGGTGGAAAAGTTACTGTTGTTCACAGAAGTACATCAATTAAAGTACAAGTCTAGGTTGATTGGGGAGAAATTACTGTGAAAAATAAGGATATTTTATTATCTTTGTACTCTCAGAGACTCAGCATTCCAAGAGGGAAATCTGAAGAATACTTAAAGGAAATGCTTGAAAAACATCAGAATAAAAAAGTTGGTACTGAAGAAGCGATTAAAAGGTGGGATAAGTTTGCCGAAACATATTCAGCAGTACATACTGAACAAGGAGACCTTCATAAAGAAGTTTTTTTAAATCCTACTTTATTGTCACTTATGGGAACGGTAAAGAATAAAAAAGTTTTAGATGCTGGATGTGGTGAAGGATATTTTAGTAGAATTTTAGCTAAATCTTCAGCAGCTGTAACAGCAGTAGATTATTCAGAAAAAATGTTAGAAATCGCCAAAGAAAGAACTCCCATTGATTTGAGAATTGATTATACATATGGAAATTGTGAGGATTTAAATTTTTTAGAGGATAACAGTTTTGACCTAATTGTATCGAATATGGTCATACAAGACCTTGCAAATTATGAAAAGGTATTCCAAGAAATGTATCGCCTATTAGTAGATGGAGGATATTTTATTTTTTCAATTTTACATCCTTGTTTTGTTACTCCGGAGAGTGGATGGGAGAAAACAAAAGATGGTGAAAAGTTACATTGGAATGTTGATAAATATTTTTATGAAGGTGTTTATGAACAAAGGCTAGGCGATAAAGAAAAAATGCTATTATTCCATAGAACTTTAACGAGCTATGTTAATAATGTAATTAAAGCAGGTTTTCATTTAGAAGGCTTAGTAGAACCGAAACCATTTGAAGAAATGTTGAGAAAATATCCTTCATTTGAAGAAGATTTCAGAAGTGCTGATTTTATAGTTTTTAAATTGAGAAAGAAAATTTAATTTATTGATCGGAGACACTTCACATTTTAAATAACTTTGATTTTAAGAGGAATTTGTTTTATTTGCCCATTTACAGGGTGCGATGCTTCCATAACAGAGAATCCATTTTTCTTATATAAGTTAGACTAGATAAATACCTTCCTTTATACATCTTCTGGAAGGTTTTTTTATTTAGTTTTTTTAAATAAAGGATAACTCGGAAAGCCCCCATCCCGATGTAATACTGGCTTTGGAAGTGATGCAGAAGAAACAAGCATTTTGTTCATTTATACTTTTTTCCATATAGGGAAATATTATTCCATAATGTATTTATTCCATAGGAGGTTTTCTTAATGGAAGACAAAACCAATATACCTTTAACTGCTGCGGAAATGTCTGGTTTATGGATGCAATACAGATCTTCCTGCCCCTATGGGTTGGGATTCGGCTGTTTTAGATACGACAACAAGTGTTTTTTCGGATAAATTAATGATGTACCATGTCTCGGCCATGATGCCGCGGGAATTGGAAACTTTGGAATGGCACTGGCAGCAAGTCAAAGAAAAGATTTAGGCTTTAAATATGCGTCTTTAATTCCAGAAATCTCACTGTATGCCGAGGATGGAGCTAATATTATGATTAAACACGGTTGGATGGAGTAACCTCCACAAGAAGATGACCGTGACCAATTAATAAGGAATAAATGAATTGAGTGCGTGTTCGTTGGTCCTGTTCTTTTACCTATATTGTTTTTAATTCCCGGCTTAAGTATTGGGTTATTCGAATGAGCGCTTTATCCGTAACAAGGATAAGTGCTCTTTTTCATTTTTGGGCAAGATAATTTTAAAAAGTAAATAGGAGGAAATAAATTTGAATACAAAAGAGAATGCGTTATCTATCTTCGCTTTAGGTGGCTTGAATGAAATCGGGAAAAATATGTATGCAATCGAATATTCAAACGATATCGTGATAATCGACTGTGGAAATAAGTTTCCAGATGAAAGTTTATTAGGAATTGATTTGATTATCCCTGATATCGCTTACTTAATAGAAAATAAAGATAAAGTCAGGGCTTTAATTGTCACACATGGCCATGAGGATCATATCGGGGGGATCCCATTCTTCTTAAAAAAATTGAATGTGCCGGTTTATGCCACACGCTTCACACTAGGATTAGTTGAGATCAAATTAAAAGAACACAAACTTCTAAGAGAAAGTGAACTGGTTGAAATCAGCTCAAACTCAATACTAAAAATCGGAGAAATGAGTGTGAGCTTTTTCAAAGTGATCCATAGTATTCCTGATTGCTTGGGCATAGTCTTTCACACACAAGAAGGGAATATTGTACATACCGGTGACTTCAAGTTCGATTTAACCCCTGCGAATAATGAGCATGCTGATTTTCATAAAATGGCGGAAATCGGCAAAGAAGGAGTCTTACTTCTACTGTCTGAAAGTACGAATGCTGAGCGTCCTGGTTTAACCCCATCGGAACAAATGGTAGGTGAACATGTGGAAGCAGCTTTCATGAAGGCCGAACGCAAAGTGATTGTTTCAACCTTTGCTTCGAATATTAGCCGTGTTCAGCAAGTCGTAATTGCAGCATTTAAAACAAATCGAAAACTTGCGTTACTTGGGCGAAGTATGGTTAATGTTGTAGACGTGGCTATGGAACGTGGTTATTTAACCGTTCCTGATGGAATGTTAATTTCCCCAAATGAAGTCAATGAATTGGCTCCTGAAAAGGTAGCTATTTTATGCACGGGAAGTCAAGGAGAACCATTAGCTGCCCTTGCCCGCCTGTCCACTGGAAACTTTCGCGGTGTCGATATTTTGCCTGAAGATACGGTTATCCTTGCGGCAGGTCCAATACCTGGGAATGAACGTAATGTCACGAGTATCGTAGACAACTTATTTGCACTTGGGGCCAAAGTGATTTATGGAACTGGAAGTACATCCGGCATGCATGTTTCCGGCCATGGTTATCAAGAAGATTTAAAACTAATGCTTACATTAATGAAACCAAAATATTTTATTCCCATTCACGGTGAGTTTAGAATGATGCATCATCACCGTTTGTTAGCTGAATCCGTTGGAGTAGAGAAAGGAAACACGTTTATCATTAATAATGGCGATGTGGTCGAGATTGAAGATGGCCTTGCGCGCCAAACCCGGACCGTACCAGTTGGAAATACATACGTGGACGGCGGGGATGTCGGTAATATTGGGGAATATGTATTACGGGACAGAAAACAGCTTTCTGAGGACGGAATGTTTATGATTATTGTAACGATAAGCAAATCGGATAGAAAGTTGCTGGCTGAACCCGAAACGATTTCTCGCGGATTTACAGATCATCGAGATTTTTCGGAGCTACGCAAAAACGTAAATGAACTCACTATAAAAACGGTCAACGAGCTACAAGAAGCAAATAGAAGTTCAAGGAATGTAATGAAAAAACAAATAAAAAAATCAATACGAGAATATCTATATACACAAACTAAGAAAAATCCAATGATCGTTCCCATACTTATTGAAATTTAGTAATGGGGAAGTTTTAAATTCATTGACCTTCAAGAATCGGGCGCGTTTATGAAGTAACTAAAACTTATTTTCTTATTGGAATTTTTAGTATTTCATAAATGCCCCTTCAAGTATGCAATTTGTCTTTATCCTCTAAATTCAGCTAGAATGTTCGTAATTTACAAGGAGATCTATAAAATGTTGATTTTGTGCTCGTTGTTTTGCCCCATAAACTAGTTGTGGAAAAAGCTAACTTTCCAACTGTTCAAAAGTCCAAGCAGCGGTG
>NZ_JBALPC010000047.1:0-4449 GCF_036965225.1 Bacillus sp. JJ1474
CGTTAAGGTTATTATTCGTTATCGGCTTTGCTCTATTGATTCTTATAGGTTTTTTCTATGTTTCAAAAGTGACATACCCGTTTATTATTGGTTTTGCCATTGCCTTTCTTATTAACCCGCTCGTTAATTTCCTCCAGAATAAATGGCGAATGCCTCGTGCACTAGCGGTGCTAATTAGTATAGTTCTGATTATCGCTCTATTTGCAGGTCTGATCACTCTATTAATAGCAGAGATTGTATCAGGTGCAGATTACTTGGCTAAAGTAGTTCCAGATCATTTGGAAACACTTATTGATTATGTTGAACAATTCTTTGCAGGACAAATTATTCCATTTTACAATCAGATAACAAGTCTTTTTAATAGTCTGGATACCGGGCAGCAAGGTACAATTATGGAAAATATAGAGAATGTCGGAAAGAAGATTGGGTCAACTTTAGGGACATTTATTCAAAACTTCTTTGGCAAAATACCGAATATTTTATCTTGGTTTCCGAATGCAGCAACTGTTTTGATTTTCTCGTTGCTTGGCACATTTTTTATTAGTAAAGATTGGTACCGGCTTTCTGCAATGGCCGGCAAACTGCTTCCAAACCGAGCGAAGACGAGCGGAATAACAGTTTTTGCAGACCTTAAAAAAGCTCTTTTTGGATTTGTGAAAGCCCAAGCAACACTTATCTCCATCTCAACAGTCATCATTTTAATTGGGTTATTAATTTTAAGAGTTGATTATGCAATAACGATTGCACTAATTGCAGGAATTGTTGACATTATCCCTTATTTAGGGACCGGATTAATTTTTGTTCCCTGGATCATTTATGAAGCCGTTGCTGGAGATTTAGGTATGGCTATCGGATTAGGGATTTTATATACAATTGTTCTCGTTCAGCGTCAAATTATGGAGCCAAAAATACTTTCCTCCAACATCGGACTTGATCCTTTAGCTACTTTAATTGCCTTGTTTGTCGGGTTTAAGTTAATTGGATTTTTAGGACTGATTGTCGGCCCTGTTACTCTAGTCATTATTACAACCCTGCATAAAGCTAACGTATTCCATGATTTATGGCTATTTATCAAAGGGAAACCTGAGTCTTAAATACATGCAGAAAAAGGTCATTCCATTGTGGAATGACCTTTCTCTATTTCAGCTTATCTTATAATCGTTATTGTATTTCTGTCTATCCATTTTCGAAACCATTTAATCATGAGCTTTTTGAATATGCTTTTTGTTGGGGGAGCTAATAAGAGTAAACCAGTAATATCACTTAAAAAACCCGGGGTGAGAAGCAATGTTCCACCGATTAACACACATATCCCATCGAGAATCGCGTCTCCTGGCATTCGGCCATAGCTCAGCTGCTCCCTAGCTCGCCTTATCGTTTCAAGCCCCTGTTTCTTAGCTAAATATGCTCCCAATACGCCTGTAAATACAATTAATCCAATTGTTGGCCATACCCCTATAAAATTCCCTGAGAGGAGGAGCATCCCAATCTCTGCAGCGGGAACAACAATGATCAATAATATTAAATATCTCATAGTGTCACCATGTTAGAGAACACTAGCATGCCCGTTATAAATAACACCCCGATTGGAGTCGACTGTAATTTCCTGCCCATCCTTCAATAAAGTTGTTGCATTTTCAACTCCAACGATAACAGGTATGCCAATATTAATTCCAACTACTGCCGCATGACTCGTTAGCCCGCCTTCCTCTGTAATAAGCGCGCTGCACTTCTCGATAGCTGGCACCATTTCTCGATCCGATCCAATTGTTACTAAAATGGCTCCTTCTGTTACTTTAGCATTCGCTTCCTCTGCATTACGGGCAACAACTACTTTTCCAAATGCAGACTTTCGTCCAATTCCTTGAGCCTTTACCAAGATATCCCCTACGACATGTATTTTCATCAAGTTTGTCGTTCCTGCTTCACCTACCGGAACACCCGCTGTTATAACAACTAAATCACCAGAAGACACAATCCCGCTATTTAAGCTTTCTTCTACTGCGGCATCAAGCATGTCATCTGTTGTTGATGCCTTTCTTCCAATTTGCGGATAAACTCCCCAAACGAGTGCAAGACGGCGAGAAACATAATCATTTGATGTAACAGCGACAATCGGTGCTTTAGGACGATACTTAGAAATCATCCTTGCCGTATGACCGCTTTCAGTAGGTGTGATTATGGCATGAACATCAAGGTTAAGTGCCGTATGTGCAACAGATTGACCAATAGCATCGGTTATATTATGTTCATTGTCTTTACTGCGTGAGGAGAGAATTTCTTTATGGGCTAAAGCTGTCTCTGCACGGGAAGCAATATTATGCATCGTTTGCACAGCTTCAAAAGGATATGCGCCTGCAGCTGTTTCTCCAGAAAGCATGATAGCATCAGTACCATCAAAGATGGCATTTGCTACATCACTTGCTTCAGCTCGAGTAGGACGAGGGTTGCGCTGCATGGAGTCAAGCATTTGTGTAGCTGTAATGACAGGTTTTCCTTGTGCATTGCATTTTTTGATTAATTGCTTCTGCACTAAAGGAACCTCTTCCGCAGGTATTTCAACGCCAAGATCTCCTCTAGCAACCATTATTCCATCAGACACCTCAAGAATTTCATCGATTTTATCGACTCCTTCTTGGTTTTCAATTTTAGGTATGATCTGGATATGTGAAGCCTGATTGTCTTCTAATAGCTGTCTAATTTCCAGAACATCAGATGCTCTGCGAACAAATGAAGCTGCGATAAAGTCAATTCCCTGTTCAATTCCAAAAAGGATATCTTGAGCGTCCTTTTCTGTTATACCAGGTAAATTTACAGATACTCCTGGAACATTAACACCCTTCTTATTCTTTAATATTCCGCCATTTAAAATGATCGTATGAATTTCTTTTGAAGCCTTATCAATCTTGTTCACCTCAAGAGCAATCAAACCATCATCAAGTAATATCTTAGAACCTACCTCTATGTCATTAATTAACTCGGCATATGTAACAGAAAACCTCTCCGCTGTCCCTTCTACTTCATTCATAGAAACAATGATTTCATTGCCTGCTTTCAATTCAATGGCATCGTGTCTCATATTATGAGTACGAATTTCAGGACCTTTCGTATCTAAAAGAATAGCAACCGTTTTTTCCGCCCGTCTAGCTGCCTCCCGTATATTTCGGATTCGCTGTCCATGCTCTTCGAAATTTCCATGTGAAAAGTTTAAACGTGCCACATTCATCCCAGCTTCAATTAACTGCATTAATTTTTCAACACTCTCACTGGCTGGTCCAATCGTACATACGATCTTTGTTTTTCGCATGATGTTTCCTCCTCTATTAAATCGAAAGTTCCTTTGATAATCTAAAGATTCCAAGATCCACTACATGCTTAGTATCAAGGACCTTATTAAAATCATGGTCAACAACTAGATTGTTCTCAATTCCAACAGCACGTCCTCCCTTGCCTTCAAGCAAGAGCTCTACCGCATATGCACCAAGGCGACTGGCGAGAACACGGTCAAATGCTGTTGGAGAGCCGCCGCGCTGCATATGTCCTAAGACAGAAACCCGTGTATCAAAATTCGTAGCTTCCTCGAGTTCTTTGGCAAAATCCATTCCCGTTGTCACACCTTCTGCCACGATGATAATACTATGCTTCTTACCCCGTGCATGTCCCTTAATTAGTCTGGCAGCAATTTCATCCATATTATATTTTTCTTCTGGAATAAGAATGGTTTCTGCCCCACCGGCTAATCCCGCCCATAGAGCAATGTCTCCTGCATTTCTTCCCATGACCTCAATAATAAAGGTGCGTTCATGAGAGGTAGCTGTATCTCGTATTTTATCAATTGCGTCAATAACCGTATTAATAGCCGTATCGAAGCCGATGGTATACTGAGTTCCTGCAATATCATTGTCTATCGTTCCCGGAACGCCAATGCATGGAAAACCTTGCTCAGATAGTGCTCTTGCACCATGATAGGACCCATCTCCTCCAATAACGACTAATCCTTCAATCCCATATTTCTTTAACTGTTCCAATCCTCTTTGTTGGCCATCTTTTGTTTTGAATTCCTCACATCGAGCAGAGTATAATATCGTTCCCCCGCGATGGATGATATCTCCAACGGAACCAAGCTCCAGTTTGTTAATATTCCCGCTTATAAGCCCTGAATATCCTCCTAAAACTCCAAAAACCTCTATATCATGATAAATAGCTTTTCTTACTACGGCACGAATTGCCGCGTTCATGCCCGGGGAATCCCCTCCACTCGTAAGCACTCCTATTCTTTTCACACTTCCACCTCAAATTCTTATTATCTAAATAAGATTACTTCCAATACTGTATAAGTGAAATCAAATTCACTTTTTAGAAAGGGAAATACTAGAAATCACAAATTGGCATACATCTAAAATACCATGAAGACATTGGTATCACAACTGAATTAGAAAAGCGGAAGCG
>NZ_JBALPC010000047.1:4523-14653 GCF_036965225.1 Bacillus sp. JJ1474
TCCTGTCGCATTGTCGACACTAGTACGTCCTGTACGTTGGGGGTAGGCGCTCCTCCTAAAAACTAACGCTTTTACTCGTGCGATGATAATGCTGCCGAAGCGTTCCTTGTGGAGCTGGACAGTTCTCAAACTCGAGAAAAGTTATACTTTCTATTGAAATAGCTAACAGATTGTAGAATTTCAATACTGACCAAAAAAAAAGAACATGCTGTAATAGCACGTCCCTATTTTACCCCGATAAATTCCTTTAAATTAGAAAACTCACCAATGGATTTATACTTATCATACCGGTGAATAGTTAATTGGTCTTCTGTAAATCCTTTTAGTTCTTTCAGAGATTTATGCAGGACTTCATCTATGAAATGTGCCTGCTGCTTTATATCTTTATGTGCCCCACCTTTAACCTCAGAAATAATTTCATCAACGATTCCTAACTCTTTAAGATCTGGGGCTGTAATTCTCATGCTCTCAGCTGCTCTTTTCGCTTGAGTGGCATCCTTCCATAATATAGCAGCAGCACCTTCAGGCGAAATAACCGAGTACGTTGAATTCTCAAGCATATGAATATGATTTCCAACACCCAGTGCTAATGCGCCTCCGCTTCCGCCTTCTCCGATAACGATGCAAACGACAGGCACCTTTAAACTAGCCATTTCAAATAAATTTCGGGCAATTGCTTCACTCTGCCCTCGTTCTTCGGCTGCTTTACCAGGATAAGCACCTTTTGTATCAATGAAACAAATAATCGGGCGTCTAAACTTTTCTGCCTGTTTCATTAGCCTAAGGGCTTTTCGGTAACCCTCTGGGTGAGGCATGCCGAAGTTTCTGCGGATGTTTTCTTTCGTATCCTTGCCTCTTTGATGACCAATTACAGTAACAGGAAGTCCTTTATATTTGGCAATCCCGCCAACAATCGCCTCATCATCTGCAAATGTTCTATCTCCATGACATTCAAAGAAATCAGTGAAAAGAAGTGAAATATAATCCAAAGTCGTTGGACGGCCTGGGTGTCTTGCGATTTGCACTCGATCCCAAGGTTTCATGTTTTCATAAATCTCTTTTTCTAATTTTCCTAACCTTGCTTCTAATTTTTCAATTTCTGCAGATAAATCCACATCTGCATTTTTAGTAAATTCCTTTAGCTCCGATATTTTATTCCTAAGCTCAATAACCGGTTTCTCAAATTCAAGGACTCCTACCATTCAAGGTCACCTCCTTGTTCATGTATAGATAGAATAGTCGCAATTTGCCCTTTCAAATCTAACCTCGAAATGACTGCATCCAATTGTCCGTGTTTTAATAAAAATTCTGATGTTTGGAAGTCTTCAGGCAGTTCCTCCCTGATCGTCTGCTCAATGATTCTTCTACCTGCAAAGCCAATTAACGCCCCTGGTTCTGCTAGATTATAATCACCAAGAGAGGCAAAGCTAGCTGACACGCCCCCAGTAGTTGGGTGTGTCATAATAGAAATAATTAAACCGCCATTATCACTGAATCTTTTTAAAGCCACACTAGTTTTTGCCATCTGCATTAAGCTTAGTACACCCTCTTGCATCCTGGCTCCGCCTGAAGCTGTGAAGATAATGAAAGGTACTGACAATTCATCTGCTTTTTCAATTGCTAGTGTTATTTTTTCTCCAACTACCGATCCCATACTGCCCATTCGAAACGTTGAATCCATAACGGCAATAACAATCTGATGTCCGTTAACTGTTCCAATGCCAGTGACAACCGCTTCGTTTATACCGGACTTTTTCCTGTCCTTTTCAAGTTTTTCAATATAATCAGGGAAATTCAATGGGTTTTCAGAAATCATTCCCGCATTCATTTCTTCAATGCTGCCTTCATCAAGAAAGCTATCTACCCGCTCACCTGAATCCATAGAATGATGGTATTGGCAATGCATGCAAACCTTTAAATTCTTCATTAATTCTTTCGTATACATGATCTTTTTGCAGTTTGGACACTTTGTCATAATTCCTTCGGGAACATCCTGCTTGGCTGCTTCCGAAGGAATTGTAGCGTATTTCTTCTTTTTTGGTTTTGTAAAAATCTCCTTAAGCAAGGTGAAACCTCCCGTTCTATATATAACAGCGTTTCTTTTCGTAACAGAAGTGGTCAGACCACTTAGAACAAAAATAAATGAGTGAAGGAAAACTTGTCTATCTTTACCACTATAGAATAAAAGAGCTACAAAATTTGCAAAAAACTGTCGTTAATCATTCGACAATTTTCTAAGCTCCTTATAGGCTTTCCTAACCTCAGATTCTTTTCTTGTTAATAGTTTATTGATTACATTCATATATTCTTGCTTGTCTGCGTCCATTTTAAATATTTTCAAGGAATTATAATAGTCTTTTAATATTGTCCATACTCGCAGAAGCAAATGATTATCTGCAAGCTCCGCCATTTTCAGGAAAAAATCTTCATCTGTGAATGATGAAGTTTCCGCCCATTTTTTTATGTCTTGCAATAGCTTATCTGGTGATTTGATAAGAACAAGTAACAAGCAGTCCATTTCAATCAGAGACTTTGTCTCAGCAATGTCTGCTTTCGCCTTTTCATCTTGAAGAATAAAGGTACTGATCAGTTGAACAAGCTGATGTCCTTTAAAGTCGCGAATAAAGGTTCCTTCTCCTCTTCTAGTTTCAATTAACCCTAGAAGTTCAAGTGCTCTTAGCGCTTCACGAACGGAAGAGCGCCCAACTATTAGGCGCTCACACAATTCTCGTTCAGAAGGTAATTTATCGCCAGCTTTTAGACCCTCTTGTTCGATCATCAGTCTAAGCTGTTTGACAATTTCAACATATATCTTTGAACCTTGTTGACTTGGATCCACGTTAAAGACTCACTCACTTTTCCCAATAACTGCGAGTTTTCGTGTTTTCTCTTTGACAGCTTCCGGGTCAACTTTAATTCGAGCTACCCCTGTCTCCATCGCTGCTTTTGCCACTGCGGCAGCAACTTCTGGTGCGACCCTAGAGTCAAAAGGACCTGGAATCACGTAGTCTGCGTTCAGTTCATCTTCATGAATAAGATTTGCTATGGCTTCTACTGCCGCAATCTTCATCTTTTCATTAATATGTGTCGCCCTTACATCTAAAGCACCGCGGAAAATACCCGGGAATGCAAGAACATTGTTTACCTGATTAGGGAAATCGGATCTTCCTGTTCCAATGACAGCTGCACCTGCTGCCTTTGCTTCATCAGGCATGATTTCCGGAGTAGGATTCGCCATTGCAAAGATAATCGGATCTTGGTTCATTGAACTAACCATATCTGCTGTCAAAGAGCCAGCGGCAGAAACTCCAATGAAAACGTCTGCACCATTAATGACATCTGCAAGACTTCCTTGAACCTTATCGCGATTCGTATATTTCGCGACATTCGTTTTTATATCATTCATACCATTCGGACGGCCTTCGTAAATCGCACCCTTAGTATCGCACATAATGATATCTCTAACCCCATATGTGTAAAGAAGTTTAATGATGGCGATCCCAGCAGCGCCAGCTCCATTTGCAACAACCCGAATTTCATTCATTTTCTTCCCTGTAATCTTCAATGCATTTACAAGGCCAGCAACCGTTACAATGGCGGTTCCATGCTGATCATCATGGAAAACAGGGATATTTGCTTCCTTTTTTAATCTTTCTTCAATCACAAAGCAATTAGGGGCAGCAATGTCCTCTAAATTAACGCCTCCAAAAGTAGGCTCTAGTAATTTAACCGTTTCAACAATTTTATCAATATCCGTTGTATTTAAACAAATAGGAAATGCATCTACACCAGCAAAGCTTTTGAATAAGACAGCTTTTCCTTCCATGACAGGCAGTGCAGC
Source organism: Bacillus sp. JJ1474 (assembly GCF_036965225.1). Taxonomy (NCBI): domain Bacteria; kingdom Bacillati; phylum Bacillota; class Bacilli; order Caryophanales; family Bacillaceae; genus Bacillus; species Bacillus sp. JJ1474. Next base: position 8,365 of record NZ_JBALPC010000047.1, read on the forward strand.
TTCGGGGCCAATGTTTCCAAGCCCAAGTACAGCTGTCCCATCTGACACGACCGCTACCATATTGCCTTTCATTGTATATTCGTAAACAGATTCAGGCTTATCATAAATCTCCTTACAAGGCTCCGCGACTCCAGGTGAGTATGCGAGACTTAAATCTCGTGCATCTCTCACTGGCACCTTAGACTTTGATTCGAGTTTTCCTTGGTTAACTCTATGCATATGAAGAGCTTCTTCACGTAAGGTCATACTTATTCCACTCCTTTGGATTGCTTAATTCAGTTAGCATATACGTTATGTAAAACAAATAAAACTTGGCGTCTGCAAGAACTATTGCAGATGCCTTCGTTTTCTTTATGCGATATTCTAAGCAGTCAGCTAATTAATTTCAAAATTTTCTTTTTCTTTTAATAGACATTATCTTTCTATCGATCGGTTGTAGAAATCTGTAAAGTCTCGTGGTGGTCAGACCATTTTCTCTTTTAACAAATATACCATATTTGTTGATGATGTAAAGTAATAACATGAGTCAGGAAAAATGCTATTTTTTGAGAATTACGTGTTGTTCCCCAAGGATTTCCTTTAATTTCATAATAAATTCTTCAGTAGGATTAACTAAATCTTCCTCTCCTAAACGAATCCTTTTTTTCGTGCTTTCATAATATAAAATAATTTGAACTTTTCCTTCATTTTCATTAAATAATTTTTTGAGATAATGAAGAATATCCGGATCTTCATTTTCTTTTGTAATCTTTAAATATAGTACGGGATCCTTTTTCTCTTCCTTTTCGATAGCCGCATTGACTTCTTCACATCTTTGAACAATAAATTGACGCTTTCCATCCTTTTCTTCCAGCTTCCCCTCAATTAAAAGAATATTGCCTTGCTTTAGCAATACGGAGAATTTAGTATATGTATCAGGAAAAACAACCGCTTCCAATTCATCTGTTTGGTCACTGATCGTTAAAAAAGCCATGGCAAGACCTTTTTTTGTTCTTATATTTTTTATATTTGTCAAGTAAACTACTGCACGGACTCGGTTTGTACTAGGATGCAAATAATATAGTTGTGTGGCGTTCAACATTGGCACATACATCTCGTATGAAGCAACAGGATGGTCTGATAAATAAACCCCAAGTACCTCCTTTTCAAAAGCCAGTTTATCCTCTGAACGTATCGAATCTACTAGTGTATACTTTGGTTTTGGAAAAAAATCACCTTCTGAAAAGAAATCAATTTGTTCATCTTCGATCTTCAGTAAATTTGCATGTTCAACTGCGGGGTCAAGACTTGCAAGCAGTACAGCCCGGTCTTGACCAAATTCATCAAAGCTTCCTGAATGCACTAGCGCCTCCAGCACCTTTCGATTGATCGCTTTCGCCGTCACTCGGATAGAGAAATCAAATAAATCATCAAACCGTTTATTCTTTCTCGAACGAAAAATTTCCTTAAGAGCAGATGCACCTATTCCTTTAATTGCAGCCAAGCTATATCTAATAGTATCTTTTTCAACTAAGAATGAGTATCCGCTGTTATTTATGGAAGGAGGAAGAATCTTAAGATTCATTTGCTTGAGCTCCCTCACATATTGAGAAATCTTTTCTTCATTTCCAATAACAGATGTGAGCAATGCCGCCATAAAATGAAGGGGATAGTGTGCCTTTAAATAAGCAAGCTGATAAGAGATAAAGCTATAGGCAACAGCATGACTCCGGTTAAAGCCATAATTGGCAAAGCGAACGATTAAATCATATATATCATTGGCCGTTTTCTCATTGTAGCCTTTCTTTAACGCCCCATTTACAAAATGGGTTCTTTCCCTGTCAAGAATTTCCTTTTGTTTTTTACTGACGGCTCTCCTAAGCAAGTCAGCCTCTCCAAGTGTGAACCCCGCCAATTTGGCTGCAATTTGCATAATTTGTTCCTGATAAACAATCACCCCATATGTATTCTCAAGAATGGGGATTAAATCGGTGTGGGGGTAAGTAACCTTTTGTTTACCATGCTTACGATCAATAAAAAGTGGGATATTCTCCATTGGACCTGGTCTGTACAAAGCATTTACGGCAACGATATCTTCAAAGCTGGAAGGACGGAGCTTTTTTAATACCTTTCTCATTCCTTCAGATTCCAGCTGGAAAATTCCAGTTGTCTCCCCTCTGCTTAATAACTCAAAGGTGCTATGATCATGGAGAGGAATCGCTTTAATATTTATACTCTTACCAGTCTTTTTTTGAATTGACTTCAAAATATTTTCAATTAGAGATAAATTTCTTAACCCTAGGAAGTCCATTTTTAATAAGCCGATTTCTTCTAAATGCTCCATTGAATACTGTGTCAAATAAACCCCATCATGCCCATTTTGAATTGGAATAACATTTACTAATGGCTTTTCACTTATAACGACCCCTGCCGCATGAGTAGACGTATGCCTTGGAAGCCCCTCTATCTTAAGCGCCGTTTCGAACAGCCTGCGATTTAAGCTCGATTCACTTACAAACATTCGTAACGATTCTGATTCCTTATAGGCATCCTTTAAAGTAATCCCTAATTTAGATGGTATTCTTTTCGATAAGCTGTCTAATTCTTTCGGATTTAATCCGAATGCTCTTCCTACATCCCGTAATGCCGCTTTTGCTGCTAAGGTACCAAATGTAATAATTTGAGCCACATGAAGCTCACCGTATTTCTGTGAAACATAATGGATTACCTCGTCTCTGCGATGATCGGGAAAATCAATATCAATATCCGGCATCGATACACGCTCAGGGTTAAGGAAACGTTCAAAAAGCAGCTTATGCTCAATCGGATCTGCATCCGTTATATATAAAACATAAGCTACAATAGATCCAGCAGCCGATCCCCGGCCTGGTCCTGTTAATATTCCATTCTCCCTTGAAAACTTCATAAAATCCCAAACAATTAAGAAATAGTCGCTAAACCTCATTCTTTTTATGATCTGAAGTTCATAGGCTAACCTTTGTTTATGCTCTTCTGTTACGTTTGAATATCTTTCTTTAAGCCCTTTCAGGCACGTAGCCTCCAGGAGTTCATCAGAAGAGCCATTATTTTCTACCGGATACTTTGGGAGGTGCTGCTGATTGAGTTCGATCATTACATTACATTGGTCGGCAATTTTCAATGTGTTTTCCAGGGCATCTGGATATTCTAATAACAACTCAGCCATTTCTTCTGCAGTTTTTAAATAGTACTCATCGCTTTTTAGATGCACCCTCGTTTCATCCTGAAGCTTTTCCCCATTCTTAATGGCCATGAGGCACTCTTGTGCAAATGCATCCTCTTTTGAAAGATAATAAACTTGGTTTGTTGCTGCTAGTTCAATGCCTGTTTCCTTTGACAAACGGACTAAACTTGGATGTATTTTTGTTTCCTCAGCAAGCTGATGATTCTGGAAAGACAAATAAAAATCTCCCCTGCCAAACAATTCTTTATATATACTAGCTGCTTCCACTGCCTTTTCATATTCATCATTTGCTAAATAATGTTCAATTTCCCCCTCCATGCCAGGACTAATGCCTATAAGACCATCTGAATAAGCCTTTAGCCATTTGGCTGGAATCCCTTCAGGAGATTTTGTTTGAACAACACTTGTTATTTTTAATAGATTTTGAAAGCCAATCTGATTTTTTGCCAGGAGCACAATGGGATAGGCTAACGAGGGCTGTATCTCACTAACAGCATCAACCGTTAACCCCAAAATTGGTTTAATAGATTGTTTTAAACATTCTTTATAAAAAGCTACTGCCCCGTACATAACATTGCGGTCAGTCAAGGCTATTGCTGAAAAGCCCTTTTGTCTTGCGTCTTTGACGAGCTGCTCAACGGCTGCCGTACTAGTCAATAAACTATACGCACTATAAACGTGAAGGTGAATAAATGCCAATTTGTTCACACCCTTAATTCTTCTCTTCTTAATATTATAGGACGGTTCATGGAAAAAGGAAAATACGTTCTCTTTTTAATAAGATCTAAACAAAAATTTGTAGAAGAGGATTAATCATATTTCAGAAGGTTTGTCCATAGAATGGTAGAAATCGTTTTGATATTAGGCGGAAATAAGAAAAGCGGAAGCGTTTTTATCTCCGCGGTAAGGAAGGATGATCATGAAAATCCAGCCCTATTTCGCTACATTATTTGATAGTTATTTTATTGCTCTTGGGGTAGTCATCGGAGGATCGATTATTGGAAGCGTTGCTGCGTTTCTTACGGGAAAGCCGCCTTTAACAGAAGCATATCGAATATCTAATATTATTAGAATTTGGGCAATTATTGCAGCAATCGGAGGAACATTTGATACGCTTTATAGCTTTGAAAAAGGTGTTTTAGATGGTCAAACAAAAGACTTATTTAAACAATTCTTATTAATTCTATCTGCCTTTGGAGGAGCTCAAACGGGTGCTATACTAATAAACTGGCTAACTCAGGAGCATATATCATGAGGATGCCGCCGTATTTTTCTAGACCCGTCTGGCAGCGCTTCTTTGCTGGAATGGCAATAGGCGGTATAATCAGCTGGTTTATTTTTCTATATATATTTGGCGAATGGAATGAGAAATACAGCAAGGAAATACAAAAGCATAGAGAAGACATTGCTGATCTTGAGAATGATATTAAAATCTGGCAGGAGGACTACAAAGAACTAAATAAATTAAATAGTCAAAAGCTTATCGTTCAAGAAATTAAAGTAAAAATCCAAAACAGCGATAAATATAAACTAGATTCATTTAGTGTTTTTGAAATTGAAGATGAAATAAAAGAAGATATTAAAATGATGAAGGCAAAGGATATTGAAACTATTAATAAAAGTAGTGATTTAATCGAAAAAATGATTGAGAATAAGGTTTTTAAAGTGAATGAAAAGCGTTATCGTGTTGAAATTAGAAAAATGGTAATCTATACAACCTTATCAATTAAAGTAGATATTAAATTGGATTAATAAAGTTATTACTGTAAATAACCATATCAAGAGTCAGGCCCTGCTGCAAAAAATGAGGGGCCCGACTCTTTTATTTCGATCAGCCTTCTAGCCCATACAAGCTTCTTCTAAGTCCTTGATGACGACATCCTTATCGTCCCATGAATAGATGGATGCTCCCGCGGCAAGCGGATGTCCGCCGCCATTGTATTTTCTGGCAATTTCATTTATGATTGGACCTTTAGAACGAAGACGAACTCTAATCTGATCCTCTTCCTCGATAAAGAACACCCATGCTTTAATGCCTTTAATGTGACCAAGGGCTCCTACTAGAAGGGAAGCCTCTGATGCCTTTACTTGAAATTCTTCTAATAATTCTTTTTTTAGAACCATTGATACAGCGCCATGTTTTTTCACTTCAAAGTTTTGCAGGACAAATCCATTTAACTTCACAACGTTTGGCGATAGTTCATACATTTTATCAAACAGCTCTGGCCGTGAGAAATTATAGTGAATAAGTTCACCAGCATAGGCAAAAGTTTTATCAGATGTGCTTGGGAAAAGAAACCGCCCTGTATCTCCTACAATTCCCGCGAATATTAATCTAGCTGCTTCATCCGACATTTTCAAGCCCTTATCCTTGCCAAAAAGATAAAATTCATAAATCATTTCACTGACAGAGCTAGCATCTGTATCAATCCACATCATGTCCCCATATGGGTCAACATTTGGATGATGGTCAATTTTTATTAATTTATCCCCTAAATGGTACCTTTCATCACAAATCCGTTCGGCATTCGCTGTGTCACAAACAATGACTAAGGCCCCTTCATATGCATCATTTGGGATTTTATCCAGTCTGCGCAAATAGTAAAGCGTTTCTTCTTCCTTTCCAACGGTATAAATTGTCTTTTCGGGAAAAGAGGCTTTAAGAATCTCGGCTAGGCCTCCCTGAGATCCATATGCGTCTGGATCTGGACGAACATGCCTATGGATAATGATGGTTTCATATTCTTTTATGATGTTTAATATTTTCTCTTTCATGGTTTTCTCCTTTATGATCAAATAAATTTTTATTTTACTCCATATGAAAAGAAAAAAGAGCATGCTATGGCATTTTTTTAGATAAAAAGTTAAAATAGCCTCAGAGTAATGAAAAATGGAGGTTAAGTTAATCATGCCAGTATTAGTTATTTTAATTACAATCGCACTTTCATTTTATCTATATTACAAAGTAAAATTTGTTCGCTGCAAGAAACCAGCTGAAAAAAAGTGGATTTCTTCTAAATCAAGTATGGCTTTAGGTGTTTTTATCGGATTATATGGCTTAAACCAGTTTTTTCTAAATGGAAATAC